>JBJHCB010000359.1:0-2999 GCA_050485805.1 Gemmatimonadota bacterium
CCCCCGTCGAGCCTTCCCCCCTCCCTGGGCCCCCGAGACCGGAGGAGAGCCTCCGGGGCGTGCGCGTGGTGGACCTCTCCCTCAACCTGGCGGGCCCGTACTGCGGGCAGATCCTGGCCGACCTGGGAGCGGAGGTGGTGAAGGTGGAGCGTCCGGGGGTGGGCGACCCGGCCAGGGCCTGGGCTCCTCCCGCCTGGGGGGGAGACGGCACCCTCTTCCTGGCGGCCAACCGGGGGAAGCAGAGCCTGGGGCTCGAGCTGGGCGCCCCCGGGGCGGAGGAGGTCCTCCACCGGCTCCTGGACGGGGCGGATGTCCTGATCCAGGCCTTCCGGCCGGATGTCTCGGAGCGCTTCGGCCTCACCGAGGCGGCCCTCCGACCGCGATTCCCTTCCCTGGTGTTCTGCACCGTCACGGCGTACGGGCACGCGGGACCGGACCGGGATCGTCCGGGCTATGACCCCCTCCTGCAGGCCCACTCGGGGCTCATGTCGGTGACGGGCCCCCCGGGAGGGCCCACGGTCCGGGTGGGCACCTCCCTGGTGGACCTGGGGGCCGGCGTCTGGGCCGCCCTGGGGGTGCTGGCCGCGCTCCGGGCCCGGGATGGGGCGGGCCGGGATGCCGACCCTTCCCAGGGGGGGCGGGGCGGCCACGTCCGCGTCTCCCTCCTGGATACGGCGGTGGGATGGATGGCCTATCATCTCATGGGCACCCAGGCCACCGGGGCCGTCCCCGGCCCCCTGGGGTCGGGGTTGGGGATGATCGTCCCGTACGGGGCCTTCCCCACCTCCGACGGCTCCCTCATGATCGCGGCGGCCAACGACGGGCTCTTCCGCCGGTGCTGCGAGGCGTTGGATCTCGGCTCCCTGCCGGACGATCCCCGCTTCTCCTCGAACCCCCTGCGGGTGGAGCACCGGATGGAGCTGGAGGGTCGGATGGCCGAGGCCACCCGCAGGCACTCCCGGGCCCGGCTGGAGGCCCTCCTCAGGGCCGCCGGCGTCCCCTGCGCCTCCGTCCGCCGCGTGGACGAGGTGGTGGCGGACCCCGCGGTGCGGGAGGGGGCGTTCCGGGCGGAGCCCCATCCCGGGATCCCGGGCTACCGCGGGGTCGCCCCACCTCCCACCTGGGATGGACGCCGCACCCCCCTCCGTCCCCCTCCTCCCGGGGTGGGGGAACACACCGACCAGGTGCTTCGCCGGGCGGGGTTCGGGCCCGACGAGATCCGACGGCTCCGGGAGGAGGAGGTGGTGGGGTAGCGGCGCGGCATGGGGGCCACCGCCGTCGGCGGGGACCCCGTCTTCAGCAGGGCCGCCCCCCTCAGCTCTGCCGGAGCCGGATGGGGCCGTTGGTGGTCTGCATGCGGATCTCGGGGCCGTCTCCGCTCCCCAGGGTCCCGGACAGGCTCCGGCCCAGGCGGCCCTGGACGGTGAGGGGGAAGTCGGTGCTGATTCCCCCGTTCCGGGTGGAGGCCTCCACCCGGGCGGAAGCGCCCTGGGGGATGGACAGGGTGATGGGGCCGTTGGTGGTCTGAAGGTCCACACGCTCCACCGACGACCGACCCGAGGCATAGGCCACCTGGACTCCCCCGTTGGTGGATCGGGCCCGGATGGCCCCCTCCACGTCGTCCAGGCGGATTCCCCCGTTGGTGGTACGGGCCTCCACGGCGC
The DNA here is from genome assembly GCA_050485805.1 of Gemmatimonadota bacterium. Taxonomy (GTDB): domain Bacteria; phylum Gemmatimonadota; class Gemmatimonadetes; order Longimicrobiales; family Gaopeijiaceae; genus T3Sed10-66. Next base: position 1,665 of record JBJHCB010000359.1, read on the forward strand.
CACGGACGCCGGAGACCCGGATTCCCCCGTTGGTGCTCTCCAGCTCCAGCCTGGCCCCCCGGGGGACCATGATCCGATAGCTCACCTGCCAGGACTCCCTCCCCACGGACCGGGGACCCTCGCTCAGGACGCGGCCGGGTTCCGTCCGGACCCCCACCTCCCGGGCCAGATCCTGGGCGGCCCGGTCGTTCCGTGCGCGAGTGGTGACCCGGGCCTCCACCCGGACCTCCGAACCGTCCCATCCCTCCACCTGGATCCCACCGTTGGGACGGGCACTCACCTCCAGCCCTCCGTCCCGGAGTCCCAGGGTGAACTCCCGGACCTCACAGTGGTCGTGATCGCCCGAGTCCCTGCACCAGTCCCCCGACCCCTGGGCGTGGGCGGGTACCGGGGTGACGAGGAGGGGCCCGCCCACCGCCAGGAGGAGGGCGCCGCAGAGGAGGGTGGGCGCGAAGAAGGATGACGCGAAGGAGCGGGGGTAGGCGAGGAAGGTCATGGATGTCTCCGGATTCGGGGGTGCCTCGGGCTCGTCCCCCCTACGGAGCCCCCTCCCCCCGGGTTTCCTCCAGGGGAAGGGGGCTCCGCGGGGGAGGCCCGGTTTGCAGGTGGGACGCCCCCGGCGCCCGGGAGGTTGGAATGGCCTCCATCCGCGGCTCCCTCCCCGGGCCCCGTCCAGGCCGCGAACGCCGCGGCGGTCCCGGTCCCGCACCGGGTCCCTCAGGGCCGCCGGGCGTCCACCCCCGTGGTGTTGGCGGGCTCCTGCCGCTGCCAGTGGAACGAGGGGAGGGTCCGCTCCCGGGGCCACATCTCGTCCAGGGTGGCGCCGTGGTAGAGCCGGCCGTTCTTCATGACGTACCTCACCTCGGCGGTATTCCGGATGTTCTCCAGGGGATCCCCGTCCAGCACCACCAGGTCGGCCATCTTCCCCGGCTCCAGGCTCCCCAGGTCGTTCCCGAACCCGATGGCCTCCGCCCCCAGGATGGTGGCCACCCGGAGGGCGTCGTGCTCCGACAGCCCTCCGGACTGCATCGCCCAGAGCTCCCAGTGGTACCCGATCCCGTGGAACTGGCCATGGGCACCCACGGCGGATCGTCCCCCGGCCTCCACCAGGTCCCGGACGAACTCGGCATGGCGATCGAAGATGTGCTGGTCCCGGTGGAACCACCCCGCCTGTCCCCCGGCTCCCCTCCGGGAGGCCTTGGCCTCCATCTCTTCCCAGGGCGTGAAGTGACGCATCTTCTCGTTCCCGAAGACGTCCTCGGTGGAGAAGAAGTAGTCCTCGGCCCAGGGCCCTCCGTAGGACACCAGGAGGGTGGGGGTGTACGTGGTCTGGGT
>JBJHCB010000360.1:0-2995 GCA_050485805.1 Gemmatimonadota bacterium
CCCCCCCACAAACCTCCTCGCCCCGCGCGCGCGCCACGGTCCGACGACCCATGATGGACGCCTCGCGCGGGGGGTGGGAGGCCCCGGGGAAGGCCCCGGGGGCCGGCGGATCCGGAAGGATACGTGCCGCTGGTGCACCGGGCCAGCCGGGGGGACCTCACGGGACCCCTTGCTGCGGCTCGTCCGCCGGGTTCCCTTCCCTGGTTTCTTCCCTGCTCCGCGTTCCGCTTCCCTGCCCCGCCGCCCATGCGCCTCTCCGTCCCGTCCCGCCCCTGGGCCCTCGCCCTGGTCCTGACCGCCCTCGCCGTCCTCGTCGTTCCCGACCCCGGCTCCGCCCAGGACGCCGCGGCCCAACGGGCGGCCGCCGATCGGACGCTTCCGGAGGGAGAGGCCCTTTGGATCCGGTATCCGGCCATCTCCCCCGACGGCCGGACCCTGGCCTTCACCTGGCAGGGGGACCTGTGGCGGATCCCGGCGGGAGGCGGCGAGGCGGTGCGCCTCACGGCCCACCCGGGCCATGACCACCGGCCCGTCTGGAGCCCCGACGGCCGGCACCTGGCCTTTGCCAGCAACCGGTTCGGGAACTTCCAGATCTTCCTCATGCCGGCCCAGGGGGGAGAGCCGCGCCGCCTCACCCACCATTCGGCCGACGAGATCCCCTTTGCCTTCACCCCCGATGGCAGCCACGTGGTGTTCGGGGCGCCCCGCCTGGCCCACCCCGACGACCGGCGCTTCCCCTCCGCCGCCTTCCGGGAGCTCTACCAGGTCCCGGTGGAGGGAGGGCGGGTCAGCCAGCTCCTCACCCTCCCCGCCGAGGACGTGGCCTTGAGCGCCGACGGCCGTCTGCTGGTCTACCACGACTTCAAGGGACGGGAGAACGAGTGGCGGAAGTACCATACCTCGGCTGTGACCCGGGATATCTGGGTCTGGGACCGGGACGCTGACACCCACCGGCAGCTCACCGCCCAGGGACCCGAGGACCGGAGCCCGGTCCTGGTTCCGGGGAGCGACCATGTGTTCTACCTGAGCGAGGCCTCGGGCTCCTACAACGTCCATCGGATCCCCCTGGCCGGTGGGGCTCCCCAGCAGGTCACCCGCTTCCGGGGGCAGCCGGTCCGGTTCCTCTCCGCGGCAGATGACGGGACCCTGGCCTTCGGCCACGACGGCCTCCTCTACACCCTCGCCCCCGGCGCCACCGAGCCCACCCGGGTTCCGGTGCGCATCGCCTCGGACTGGATGGCCAACGACGAACGGGTGATCCAGGTCTCGGGTGGGATCGGGGAGTTCGCCGTCTCCCCCACCGGACGGGAGATCGCCTTCCTCTCCCGGGGAGAGGTCTTTGCCACCTCCGTGGAGACGGCCACCACGAAGCGGGTCACGGACACCCCCGCCCGGGAAGCGGACCTCCGCTTCACCCCGGACAGCCTGGGGCTCCTGTACGCCTCGGAGCGGGACGGACGCTGGGGGATCTGGGAGGCCCGGAGGCTCCGGGACGAGGAGCCGTACTTCTTCAGCTCCACCCTCATCGAGGAGCGGCCGGTGATGGTGAACGACCGGCAGAACACCCAGCCCCTCCCCTCCCCCGACGGGAGCCGGCTGGCCTACATCGAGGACCTCCACACCCTCCGGGTCCTGGACCGGGCCTCGGGGGAGACCGTGACCCTCCTCACCGAGGACCATCTCTTCTCGGGGGGGCAGTTCGAGTGGAGCCCGGACGGGGAATGGATCCTCTTCACCTGGGCGGTGCCGGGGCGAGCCACCCGGGACATCGGCGTGGTCCGCACCGACGGGTCCGGGCAGATCGTGAACCTCACCCGGAGCGGCTTCAGCGACACCAACGCCCAGTGGATCCTGGGGGGCCGCGCCATGATCTGGCGGAGCAATCGGGAGGGGCTCCGCTCCCTCCGGGCCAGCGGCGAGACGGAGTCCGACGTCTGGGCCATGTTCTTCACCCAGGACACCTGGGATGAGTTCCGCCTCACCCGGGAGGAGCTGCAGCTGCGCAGGGAAGCGCTGGGGCTCTCCCCGGACTCCGCCCGGGCCCTCCCCAGCGGGGCCGCCCCCGAAGGAGCGCCGGTGACCCTGGACTTCGAGGGCGCCCGGGACCGGCGCTCCCGCCTCACCATCCACTCCTCGTCGCTGGGGGAGTTCCTGGTCACCCGGGACGGCGAGAGCCTCTACTACCTGGCCCGCTTCGAACGGGGGTTGAACCTCTGGTCCACCAACCTCCGTACCCGGGAGACCCGTCAGGTCCTGACCCTGAACGCGAACACGGCCCGCATCCAGTGGAACGCCGCCCGGGACCGCATCCTCCTGGTGGCCGACGGAAGCGCCTCGGTGGTGAATCCCTCGGGGTGGGAGCGCACCACCATCCCGGTGCAGGGGGAGATGGTGGTGAGCGGCCGGGCGGAGCGGGCCGCCATGTTCGACCAGATGTGGCGGCGGGTCCGGGACGTGTTCTACACCCGCACCTTCCATGGCGCCGACTGGGAGGCGGTGCGGGCCATGTATGAGCCCTTCCTTCCCCACATCGGGAATCTCCACGAGTTCACCGAGCTCCTGAGCGAGGCGCTGGGCGAGCTGAACGTGAGCCACTCGGGAGCCCGCTACGCCCCCTCCTCCCCCACCGACGACGCCACGGCCTCCCTGGGGATCTTCTTCGACCAGTCCCCCGAGGCGGCGGCGCAGTCCGGAATCCGCATCACCGAAGTGATGCGGGGCGGACCGCTGGACCGGGCGGATCTGGAGATCGGCGCGGGGGCGATCATCGAGGCCATCGACGGCCAGGAGGTGACGCCGGCCACCGACGCCGCCCAGCTCCTGAATCGGAAGGCGGACCGGAACGTCCACCTGCGGGTGCGGGATCCCGACGGAACCGCGCGGGAGCTGGTGGTCCGTCCCGTCTCCCAGGCGGAGGAGAACCGCCTTCGCTACGAGCGGTGGGTGGAGGCCAACCGCCGGGAGGTGGAGGAGCGGAGCGGGGGCCGTCTGGGAT
>JBJHCB010000361.1:0-2995 GCA_050485805.1 Gemmatimonadota bacterium
ATACCATAGATGGGGTCATGCCGAGCCTCCGTTCCTCCCGTTGTCGGCGCCGGCGCCCAGCGTGTCCGAGGGCGCGCCGCCGCCCCCACCTCCGCCCCCTGGCGGAACGGGGTCATCCTCTGCCGGTGGATCCTCCCCTGCAAGATCCTCGTCCTCACCCAGGGCCTCGGGCTCCGTCCTCCGGAGCTCCAGCACCCGGGTCTCCCTCACCCCGAACTCGTCCACCTCCACCAGGATCTCCCGTTGACGGATGGCCACCACCCGCACGTTCCCCAGGGAATCGCCCTGCCGCACCCGCCAGGTGCGGGCCGTGGCGCCCCGCGCCGCGGTGGTCCCCCGGGGGCCCAGGAGGGCCACCGATCCCACCCCGTCTCCGCTGAGGATGACGCCGAGGAGGGCCAGCTCCTCGAAGCGGGGACCCGCATCGTCTCCCGTGAGGGGGCGGAAGGGGTTCCTCCGCTGGAAGGTGGGGTACTCGAACACCTCCCGCTCGAAGATGAGCTCCACCGTGTCGGCCGGCGCGGCCTGGGCACCGGCGCTCCCCCCGGGACGGGGCTGCTGGGCCTCCGCGGGTCCCGCCAGGACGAGGAGGGCCAGGGACACCCCGACGGCGAATCCCCCCCCCATCGTGCACGCCCGCCCCACCCGGGGAGCCGGCCTCGTCGCACGCATCATCGGCTTCCCACCTCCCCCGGCGCCGAGAACTCCGGATCCGGACCGAGGGGGGAGAGGTAGGTCTCCAGGCGGAAACGGGCCACCACCGGGGACTCCATGTCGGCGGCCACGGCCCCGCTGAAGGGCTGGAGCTCCAGGTCCACCGGGGTCATGATGCGGGGGAGGGAGGCCACGAGGGTGAGGAACCGCCCCACGTCGTGGTACTCCCCGATGACGGCCATCTCGTAGGCGTCCAGGGTATAGAAGGGCCCCTCCCGCGAGGGCTCCGGGCGCAGGGATCCCATGTCCACCCCCGAACGCATGGCCTCGGAGGTGATGGTCCGGAGGAGGACGGGCACCTCGGCCTCCCGGGGGATGAGTTCCTCCATCCGCTGAAGATGACGCTCGTAGATGGCCAGTCCCTCCTCCAGCTCCGTGGCCCCCCGTGCGGCCAGGACCTGGGCACGGCGGTTCTGGTCCTGGAGCTGCACCAGACGGGTCTGGAGCGTCTCCACCTCTTCCTGCCGGGGGGTATACCAATACTGGAAGAACGCCCAGGCCAGCCCGATGGCCACCACGGCCACCAGGAGGGAGACCTGCTTGTGCGGTTCGCTCGGGAGCAGGGCCATGGTCAGGGCCCTCCCTCCCCACCGGGCAACGCCACGGAGGGGCCGAAGAGGGGGACCCGCTGCACCAGGTCGGGGGGCGGCTCGCGGTACTGGACCTCGACGGAGTATTCGTAGATCCTACGCTGGCTTCCCGCCCCCACGCTGATCATGACGGGATCGGCCGCCACCAGGCGGACCGCGCCCAGGTAGGGGGAGGCCTCGAGGTTCTCCATGAAGCTGGTCAGCGCGAAGTAGGTGGCGGCCCGGCCCCGGATCCGGACCATGGGCTGGGGCATGGCGGCCACCTGCTGGAGCGCCACCAGCCAGGTGTAGTCGGGAAGGGCGCGTCCCACCTCGTCCAGGATGTGGGGCCAGACGTAGCGGGCCTCGTCGATCTCCTGGAGCACCGCCACCCGCTGGGCGATGGAATCCCGCTGGGACTGGAGCCGCTGGGCCCGCTGGATGACGTCGGCGAACCGGACGGAGTCCCGCTGGGCCACCTCGATCTGTACCTGCAGCTCCTCGGCCTCCCCCGCCACCTGGAAGTAGAGGACGGCCACCACCACCAGGGCCAGCAGGGCCAGGAGTCCCGACCCCAGGATCCACCGGTCCTTCGGAAGACCGGGGATGGCGGGAAGGGGCACCGTGGGCATCCCCTTCCGACCGGTCTTCCGCTTCCGTTTCTCCGGAAGGAGGTTGACCTCGATCATGCCTGCCTCAGGGCCAGACCCAGGGGAAGGAGGAGCATGGTCCCGGCGGACTCCAGTTCGGGGGACGCGAAGGCGTCGGGGGCCACGGGAACCCGCTGGAAGGGGTTCACCAGGTGGACCTGGACGCCCAGCCGTTCCGCCAGGGCCTCGGGAAGCCCACGGATCCGGGCCGCCCCGCCCGCCAGGTAGACCGACCCCAGGCTGTCGCCCATCTGCTGGGCCATGAGGAAGGCCGCCGCCCGCTCCACCCCCATGGCCACCTCGTCGGCCCCCGACTGGACGTAGCTCGAAAGCTGGGGGTGCTCCTGCCGTCCCTGGAGGGCGGCCTCCGCCTGCTCCAGGGTGAGCCCCTGTTCCCGCTGCAGATCCTCCCGGATCCGACGGGTACCGAAGGGGATGTCCCGGGTCAGGGTGGGAACCCCGTCTTCCATGACGTTCACGCTGGTCATCTCGTGTCCCACGTTCACCAGGGCCACCACCCCGGACATGGCCTCGGGATGGTTCCGCTCCAGGGCGTTGTGGAGGGCGAAGGCGTCCACGTCGATGACCACCGGGTTCAGGGTGGCTTCCTGGAGGAGGGCCACGGTGTGATCCACCCGCTCCCGTTTGGCCGCCACCAGGAGGACCTCCATCTGGAGCCCGTCCTCCTCGGGATCCAGGATCTGGAAATCCAGGACCACGCTCTTGATGTCGAAGGGCACGTGTTGCTCCGCCTCCCAGCGGATGACCTCCCGGGCGTCGGACTCCTTCATCCGATCCATGGAGATCTTCTTCACGATCACGTCGTGCCCACCCACGGCGGTGACGACGTTCCGGGCCCTGGAACGGAGCCCGGACTCGTCCCAGAGGGACCGGATGGTGTCGGCCACCAGGCCGGGATCCATGATCTCCCCCTCCACGATGGCATCGGGCTGGAGGGGGCGCATGGCGACGCGGACCACCTCGGGCTGATCCCCGGAGTGGTCCACTTCCACCATCTTCACGAAACCACTGCCGACGTCGAGGCCGACGGTGGTCCTGGAT
>JBJHCB010000362.1:0-2988 GCA_050485805.1 Gemmatimonadota bacterium
CTCCTCGGGGGAGGAAGTCCGGTGCCCGTCCGGGTCGGCGCGCTCCTCCAGCAGGCGGCCCCTTCGCCGACCGTCCCGCACCGTGTTCAGGGACAGGTTCCGCACGGTCCGGTACAGGAGGCCCCGGACCGATCCCCGGGGGTCGTGCTCTTCCCGCCGCTCCCAGAGGCGGATGAAGGCATCCTGCACCACGTCGGCCGCCGCCGCCTCGTCCTCCAGGATGGAGAGGGCGTACCGGACCAGACCCTCCCGAGTGGCCCGGAAGAGGGATTCGAAGGCGGCCCGGTCCGACCGGACCACGCCCCTGAACCAGGCGGCCAGGAGGTCGGGCTGGGAACGGTCGTCCCCGGCCGTGTCCTCCCACTCCCGTTCGGAGGCCCCGGGGTCCGGGGAGGAGGAACGATCCTCCAGGGTGGAAGGGGGAGCGGGGAGCGCGGCGGGCATGGGGTCCAAGGGAGGTCGACGGGACGGGTTCATCCTGGAAACACCCAAGGAAGGGAGAATGACCAGCGGATTCCGGGATCGTCCTCCTGCCGCCCGGCGTTCCGATGCAGGCAGCCGGGGGAGGGAGGGGGGACGGGGACAGACCGGAGGTTCAGGCGATGGGATTCCAGCACCCCGGGCGACGCCCACCGTTCCCCCCACGGGGCCGCCCTTCTTGCCCGGGAGTTCCTCTCCTCCCACCCTCCTCCCCATGAAGACGTCCAAGGCCCAGCGCTGGCTCGACCTCCTGGCCTCCCTCATCGGGAACCGCTATCCGGTCCCCGTTGAGACCCTCATGACCCAGGTGCCCGGCTATCGGGATCAGTGGTTGAAGGGGGATGAACGGGCCCTCGCCGCGGTGCGGCGGAAGTTCGAGCGGGACAAGGATGAGCTCCGGCGCCTCGGGATCTCCATCGAGACGGTGGAGCCCGGCCCCGGTGGGGGGGGAGGAGGGTATCTCATCCGTCGCCGGGACTTCTATCTCCCCTACCTCCGCCTCCTCCCGGCTCCGGAGGTGTCCGACGCCCATGGAGGGGACGCGCACGGAGAAGGGGCCCGGGCCGGAGGCCCCATCGGCACCGTCGCCGTGCCCGAAGCCCATGCGACCCTGGCCATGGACGCCCTCCGGGCCGTGCTCACACTCCCCTCCTTTCCGTTCCACCGGGAGGCCCAGAGCGCACTGCGAAAGCTCAGCTTTGACCTGGATCCGGCCCTTGGTGGAGTCGATCCGGAGGGTGCCCCCGTCCACGTGCTGGACCGTCCCGGAGGGGCGGACCCCGCAGGCCTCCTCCCGACCCTGGTGGATGCCCTCCACCACCGGAGCGTCCTCTCCATCCGATACCGGCCGGTGGGCCGGGAGGAAGAGGAGCGGTCCATGGAGCCCTGGGGGCTCCTCTTCCAATGGGGCTCCTGGTACGTGGTGGGGCGGGATCCGGCCCGGGACGGCGTCCGGCTCTTCCGGGTGGACCGGATGTCGGGGGCCGCGGCCCACCCGGATCACCCCTCCAGGGACGCCTTCGAGGTGCCCGAGGATTTCGACCTCCGGGCCCTGGCGGGGCGGAGGGCCTGGGAACTGGAAGGGGAGGCCCCCCGAAGGCGGGTGGCGGTGTGCTTCGACCCCCCGTTGGCCGCGGAAGCCGCCCGGAACGGCTGGGGGGAGCCCACAGGGCCCGAAGAGGACGGGCCCGGAGCCCCCTCCACCCGGCGCTTCGGGGTTCGGCGCCTCGACCCCTTCGTCCGGTGGGTCCTCTCCTTTGCCGGGGAGGCCCGGGTGGTGGCACCGGAGGAGGCGGTGGAATTGAGCCTGGACATGGCCCGTCGGGTGGCCGCGCTCCATGGGGACGGGACCCCGTGAACGGGGACCGGTCCACCTCGGCCGAAGCCGTGCTCCAGCGGCTCCTCCTTGCCCTTCCCCTGGCCGCGTCACGGCCGGACGGGGTGGAGATCCAGGAGCTGGCTTCCGCGCTGGGCGTGGAGCCCCGGCGACTCCTGCGGGACCTGGCGGAGGTGGAGGAGCGGAGCCTCTACCTCCCGGCAGGGATGGGGGACCAGATCCAGCTGGAGCTCACCCGGGACCACCTGGGCGTCTGGACCACCGGGGAGTTCCGGCGCCCCGTCCGCCTCTCACCCCGGGAGGTGCTGGCCCTGGACCTGAGCCTCCGGATCGCCTCCCGGGCGGCCGGCCCCGGGGAAGGCACCGAACTGGGCACCCTGCGGGACACCCTTCTCGCCGCCCTCCGCAGCCCCTCTCCGGAGGAGGGTCGGGACCCGGAGATCGCCCTGGCCGACGGGGAGGGGGACGCAGGGGAGATCCGGGTCCGGGTGGAGGAGGCACTCCGGAGGGGTCGGGAGATCCAGGCCACCTACCGCGTCCCGGGCCGAGCCCCGGAACCGCGCCGCCTGGGCCCGATCCTCCTGGCCCACGCCGAGGGGCGGTGGTACCTGGTGGCCCGGGATCTGGAGCGGGACCCCTCCCCGGAGCCGACCCTCCGGGCCTTCCGACTGGACCGGATGCTCCTGGCCCTGGAGGGCCCCGGGGACTACCGCCCGTCCACGGACGAGCTGGACCGGGCCCGCACCTTCCTGGGAGATGGAAGGGTCCTGGATCCCGGGAGTGCCCCGTCCGGGGCGGACGCTCCAGGGGAATCGGCCGTGGTGGAGTATTCGGCCCGCATCGCCCCCTGGATCCGGGAACGGGGGTGGACGGTGGAGGAAGGGGGCGCCGGGGGTGCCCTCCGGGTCCGGCACCGGGTCCTGGACCCGGAGTGGATCGTCCGCCACGTCCTCTCCTACGGGGGGGAGGCCGTCCTTCTGGAGCCGGCGCACCTTCGCAGGCGGATCCGCGAACGAGCCCTGGACCTCACCGGCCAACCCCGAGATTGCCTTCCGGAGGCGCCTCCCATCAGCTAGATTGAGGGAGAGTCAACCGACTCCCCGGCGATTTGCGACGATTGCATCCGGGTCACCAACCTGCTAAACCGTCCGGGGGGTCCCGCGCGGAAGGGT
>JBJHCB010000363.1:0-2981 GCA_050485805.1 Gemmatimonadota bacterium
CCCCACCCCTGCTCCCCCCGTCCCTTTCCGCCACGCCCGCCACGCCCGCCACGGAGGACTTCCATGACGCTGGATCTGCTCTCCCGCCACTGCCGCCCCCTGGGCTCCGATTCCCCTCCCCTGAAAGGCGAAGCGCTGGCCGACTACCGGGCCGCGATCTCGGATCGCTGGCAGGTGGTGGACGAGCACCACCTGGAGGGGGTCTTCGAGTTCGAGGACTTCCTGGGGGCCCTGGCCTTCACCAACCGGGCGGCCGCCGTGGCGGAGACGGAGGAGCACCATCCCGAGATCACCCTCACCTGGGGGAAGGCCACGGTCCGGATCTGGACCCACTCCATCGACGGCCTCAGCGAGAACGACTTCATCCTGGCGGCCCGCCTCGACGCCATCGAGCGCCCTTCCCCCCGTTGACCCCCAGCGTCTTCCCCCCCTCCCGCTCCCCCGGGAGGCCCTGCCTCCGCATCGCCTTCCTGGATTCCTGGAAGCGCGCCACTCCTGAGGGGAGCGGCACCGCCGTGGCCATCGTGAACCTGGCCCGGGGTATTCAGGCCCTGGGTCACCAGGTGGTGGTCGTGGGCGCGCCCTCTCCGGGTGACGAGGGGGGAGCCGGCCGGAACGGCTCGCCCCCCCCTGGTCGCAGGGAGGGGGAGACGGGCCTCCTCCTGCGGCGGATCCGCTTCAACGCCCACCTGCCCCGTCGGATCCGGAGGGAGGGCCCCTTCGACCTCGTGGTGGGCTTCGACATCGACGGGGTCTTCTGGTCCGGGACCCGGTCTCGCCCCCGTCCCCGGTACGTGCTGGCCCTGAAGGGGGTTGCGGCCGACGAAGCCCGGTTCGCCAGCGGACGGGATCGCTCCCTTCTTCATCTCCAGGCCCGCCTGGAGCGGCGGAATGCCCGGGGGGCGGCGCGGGTGGTGGTCCCCAGCGGGTACTCCGGGGAGGTGGCCATCCGGGAATACGGCCTGGCTCCCCAGCGGGTCCGGGTCGTCCCCGAGTCCATCGATCTGGCGCCCTGGACGACCCTGGACGGATCCCCTTCGCCCCGGGTCGGGGCTCCCACCCTCCTCACCGTGGCCCGCCAATACCCCCGGAAGGACACGGCCACCCTCCTCCGGGCCCTGCCCTTGGTCCGGCATCGGATCCCGGGAGTCCGCCTCCGGGTGCTGGGGGGAGGTCCCGAGCTTCCCCGCCTCCGTGCCCTGGCGGAGGAGCTGGCCCTGGGCGAGGCCGTGGCCTTCGAGGGGCCCATCCCCGGAGATGAGGAGGTACGACGGGCCTACCTCCAGGCCCACCTCTTCTGTCTTCCCTCCCTCCAGGAGGGATTCGGCATCGTCTTCCTCGAGGCCATGGCGGCGGGCCTCCCCATCGTGGCCGCCCGGGCCGGGGCCGTCCCCGAGGTGGTCCCCCACGGCGAGGTGGGGCTCCTCGTGCCCCCCCGGGACCCGGAGGCCCTGGCCGATGCCCTCCTCCGGGTCCTGGAGGACCCGGTCCTGGCCCGGGGCCTTGGGGAGGCGGGACGCCGCCGGGTGGAGTCGTACCAGCGGATCCCGGTGGCCCGGGCCTTCCTGGAGGCGGCGGGGGCGCTCTCCCCTGGAGAGGAGGCGGCAGACCGATCCGGTGCGCCGGGCCCGGACGCCACGACCCACCCGGACCCCGGCACGGGGTCGGAGGCTCCGCTTCCCCGTCGGGCGGTGTCGTGAGGATCGGGATCCTCTCCGACACCCACGGCCTCCTGCGTCCCGAGGTCTTCCAGGCGCTGGAGGGGGTGGACCACATCCTCCACGCCGGAGACGTGGGCGACCCCGACCTCCTCCTGGCCCTGGAGGCCCTGGCCCCCGTCACCGCCGTCCACGGGAATACCGATGGCTGGGAGATCCGGGACCGGATCCCCGACTCGGCCGAGGTGGCGCTGGGAGGCCTCCGCTTCGTGGTGGTCCACGGCCACCTGCCTGGCCACGGCACCACCCCGGAGCGCCTTGCGGCCGCCTTTCCCGACGCCGACGCGGTGGTCTTCGGCCACACCCATCGACCCTTCCTGGAGGAGGTACCGGGGGAGCGCGCAGGTCCCCGGTGGTTCCTGAACCCGGGAAGCGCGGGACCCCGTCGGTTCCACCTCCCCGTCACCCTCGTCCGGGGGGAGATTCGCGACGGAGCCCTCCACGTGGAGTGGGTCCACCTGGTTCCGCCCTCCCCCTGAGGAGCCGGGAGTCCCACCGCTCCCCGGGGCCCCCGGGCTCTGGGCATTCCGGCACCGGCATGGGACCCCTGGCGGAATCGGAACCCCCCGGGGGGTGCGGGGTCGACCCTTGGGCTATACCCCCTCGTCCCCGCTTCCCAGGAAGACCATGCTGCGAACCTCCTCCCGTACCACCCCGGAGCGCTACCGCGCCATCACCCGCCGCACGGTGGGACGTCTGCCCCAGTGGACGGCGCTGGAGCCCGAGCTCCGGGAAGCGGTGGAGGTGGTGTCCCGGGTCCTTCCCTTCCGGGTGAACGACTACGTGGTCCGGGAGCTCATCGACTGGGACCGGGTCCCCGACGATCCCATCTTCCAGCTCACCTTCCCCCAGCCGGGGATGCTGGACCCGGAAGCCTTCCGGGAGGTGCACCGCCTGGTGGGGAAGGGAGAGGAGAACGGGAGCGGCGAGGCCCTGGACGCCCTGGTGCGGGAGATCCGTCTTTCCCTGAACCCCCACCCGGCCGGTCAGCTCACGGACAACGTGCCCCACCTGGAGGGGGAGCCCCTTCCGGGGATGCAGCACAAGTACCGGGAGACGGTCCTCTTCTTTCCCTCCCGGGGACAGACCTGTCACGCCTACTGCACCTACTGCTTCCGGTGGGCCCAGTTCGTGGGGATGCCGGAGATGAAGTTCGAGGCCCGGGAGTCCGACGACCTGGTGCGGTACCTGAGGGCCCATCCCGAGGTCACCGACGTCCTGGTGACGGGGGGCGACCCCCTCATCATGCGGACGCCCATGCTC
>JBJHCB010000364.1:0-2961 GCA_050485805.1 Gemmatimonadota bacterium
CCCCCACCGCAGGGGGCCTCCCTCCGGAGCGGGCAGGGAGGAGCTCCATGAGGGCGGCCAGCTCCTCCCGGGTATTGGCGCTCCGGAGGAGGCGGGGATCCTCTCCTCCCGGGCCCGGAGGGAGGACCCGGGGCTCCACCGCCGCAAGGAGCCCCCGGAGGGAGAGTTCCGACCCGTCCCCCTCCAGCCGGCGGCTCACCTCCGGAAGCACCGACACCGGGTACCACCCGCACAGGGGCTCCGGCCCCCTGTCCGTCGAGGCGACCATCACCGCGTCCCCCGGGGACGCCAGGGCCGCTGCCCTGAGGCGGACCAGCAGGGCGGGGGGAACCAGGGGCATGTCGCACCCCAGGACCAGGAAGCCCGGGAGACCCCGGCTCTCCGCCCACCGGAGGAGGGCGTCCAGCCCCCCCAGGGGTCCGAGCCCCGGTCGGCGATCGGGGACGGAGATGCCGGGCACCAGGGCGGCCATCTCCGGGTGGGAGGTGGACACCACCACCGGCTCGGCCACCGTCCCCAGGAGGCGCACCGCCCGGAGGAGCATGGTCTCTCCCTCCACCACGGCCATCCCCTTGGGCGCCCCGAAGCGGCGGCTCGCGCCACCCGCAAGGACGGCCCCTGGCAGACGCTCGGGCCGGAGGACCCCGGTCACTCCGACCCGCCTCCCTCCACCCGCTCCCCGCCGGCGTAGACGTTGAATCCGTCCCTCTTGAGGAACCCCACCAGGGTCATACCGAAGCGGCGGGCCAGGTCCACCGCGAGGCTGGAGGGGGCCCCCACCGCGGCCACGGCCGGGATCCCCCCCGCCAGCGCCTTCTGGAGGATCTCGAAGGAGGCCCGCCCGCTCACCAAGAGGAGGGCATCCGTCCGGGGAAGCTCCCCCGCCAGGAGGGCATGCCCCACCACCCGGTCCACGGCGTTGTGCCGGCCCACGTCCTCCCGGACCACCCCGAGGGTTCCGTCCGGGGCCACCAGGACGGCGGCGTGCAGTCCTCCCGTCCGGCGGAAGACGCCCTGGTCCCTCCGGAGCGCCTCCGGAAGCCCCCGCAGGACGGTGGGATCCAGGCGGGGACCCGAGCCCGGGGGGAAGGGGGCGCATCCCTTGACCTCCACCGCATCCAGGGACGCCTTCCCGCACACCCCACAGGAAGAGGTGGTGTAGAAGTTCCGGGTCAGGAGGGATGGGTCGAAGGGGACCCCCGGGCGGAGGGCCACCGAGACCACGTTGAACTCCTGGGTCTCGGGACCGGTGCAGTAGGAGATGGTCCGGATCTCCTCCCGGGAGCCCACGAGCCCCTCGGAGAAGAGAAACCCGGCGGCGAGCTCGAAGTCGTGGCCGGGCGTGCGCATGGTGACGGCCACGGGATGGACCTCGGACCCCTCGGGCCCATCCCCGGGGATCTCCAGCCGGATCTCCAGCGGCTCCTCCACGGCCACCCGGTCCCGGACCACCTCCCGGGCCGTTCCCCGTCTCCGGTCCACCTTCACGGGGGTGGACCCACGCCGGGGCTCGATCATGGCCGGGCGGCGGGTCGGGGGCGTGGGCCGGGTCGCGGGGAGTGCATGGATCCAATCTCCCGGGGCGACGGAGGATGCGCCACCCCGCGGGCCGGGAGGGACGGCGAACGACCGCAGATCACCGCATGGGGTGTCCTCTCCGCCGCCTCCCCCGCACACCGGCCTCGTCTTGATCCTCGGGGAGGGCCGGTCTACCTTCAGCAGGCTGTTCCACGGGGGCGCACCGGGCTCCGGCCCGCCGCCCCCGAGTTCACGTGCGCCCGTGGGCCCGAGGGGCCCGGGCGGAGACCGGTTCCAACACCGCGAAAGGGACGGAATGGATATCCACGAGTACCAGGCGAAGGAGCTCTTCCGGAACGCCGGGATCCCGGTGCCCCCCGGCGAGGTGGTCACCACCCCGGAGGCCGCCGAGGCCGCCGCCGCCAAGCTGGGCGGCACGGTGGTGGTGAAGGCACAGGTCCACACCGGGGGCCGGGGGAAGGCGGGGGGAGTGAAGCTCGCCTCCTCCGCCGCTGAGGCCAGGGACCACGCCTCCCGCATCCTGGGAATGACGATCAACGGACTCACGGTCCAGAAGGTCCTGGTCACCCCCGCCGAGGACATCGCCTCCGAAGCCTATGTGGGTGTCCTGGTGGACCGGAAGAGCCAGGCCCCGGTCTTCATGGTCTCGCCGGAAGGGGGCGTGGACATCGAGGAGGTGGCGGAAACCAACCCCGACGCCATCCGGAAGGTGCGGATCGACCCGCGCTACGGGCTCCTTCCCCACCAGGCCTACGGGATGGCCCAGTTCCTCTATTCCGACCCATCCCAGGTGAAACAGGCCACGAAGATCATCGGCCAGCTCTACCAGGCCTTCACCGAGAACTCCTGCTCGCTGGCCGAGATCAACCCCCTCATCGTGACGCCGTCCGGCGCGGTGAAGGCCATCGACGCCAAGGTGAGCGTGGACGAGAGCGCCCTGTTCCGCCTTCCGGACGTGGAGGCGTTCCGGGACCTGGATGCCGAGCCGGCGTCGGAGACGAAGGCCCGGGAGGCCTCGCTCTCCTTCGTGAAGCTGGACGGGAACGTGGGGTGCTGCGTGAACGGGGCCGGGCTGGCCATGGCCACCATGGACCTGGTGAAGTACTACGGCGGGGAGCCGGCCAACTTCCTGGACATCGGCGGATCCTCCAACCCCGACAAGGTGGTGGCCGCCCTGGAGATCATCACCGCCGACCCCAGCGTGCAGGTGATCCTCTTCAATATCTTCGGCGGCATCACCCGCTGTGACGACGTGGCCAACGGAATCGTGGAAGCCACGAAGCGGATC
This sequence comes from Gemmatimonadota bacterium, assembly GCA_050485805.1. Taxonomy (GTDB): domain Bacteria; phylum Gemmatimonadota; class Gemmatimonadetes; order Longimicrobiales; family Gaopeijiaceae; genus T3Sed10-66. Next base: position 2,828 of record JBJHCB010000364.1, read on the forward strand.
GACATCCAGCCGCCCATCTTCATCCGCCTCACCGGAACCAACGAGGAGGAGGCCCTGGCCATCCTGAAGGACGCCGGGTTCTCCGCCTACACCTCCATGGACGAGGTGGTGGAGAAGGCGGTCCAGTACGCGGC
>JBJHCB010000365.1:0-2955 GCA_050485805.1 Gemmatimonadota bacterium
CCTTCCAGCAGGTGGACGTCTTCACCTCCGTCCCCTTCCGGGGGAATCCCGTGGCGGTGGTCCTGGACGGAGACAGGTTCTCCACCGAAGAGGCCCAGGCCATCGCCGCCTGGACGAACCTCTCCGAGACCACCTTCGTCTGTACCCCCACACACGCCGACGCCGATTACCGGCTCCGGATCTTCACCCCCCGGGCCGAGCTCCCCTTCGCTGGACATCCCACCGTGGGGTCGGCCCACGCCGTCCTCCAGAACGGACTCATGTCCCGGGCCCCGGGGACGTTGATCCAGGAGTGCGGGCGGGGGCTCGTCCGTCTCCGGGTGGAATCGGACCGGATCCTCTTCGCGCTGCCGGACCGCACCGTGCGGACCCCTACCCCGGGGGAGGCCGCGCAGGTGGCCGGGGTCCTGGGGGTGGACCCGGCGAGCCTCCTCTCTGCCGCCATCGTGGACGTGGGCCCTGTCTGGTTCACCGTGCAGCTCCCCGATGCCCGCACCGTCCTGGAGGTGGAGCCGGACCTGGCCGGGATGGTGGCCGACGCGCCCCCGGGTGTGACCGGGGTCACCATCGTCGGACGGCACCTGGAAGGGGGGCCCGCCGAGCTGGAGGTGCGCTCCTTTGCCCCGGCCCATGGTGTCCCCGAGGACCCGGTCTGTGGAAGCGGAAACGGCTGCGTGGCGGTGCTGGTGGAGCAGGAGGGGATCCTCCCCGGTTCGGGATACCGGGCCACCCAGGGGCGGCGGATGGGGCGGGACGGCCTCGTCCACGTGGAGTTCGAGCCCGACGGATCCATCTGGCTGGGCGGAGATGCGGTGACCTGCGTGGAGGGGCGGCTCGTCCTCTGATACCCGTCCGGGGATCCCGGCCCGGGGCATTGTGTCCTCCCGCATCCTCCCCGGCGGAGAAACCGGATCCCCTTCCGGTCCGTAGGGAGCGGCATGACCGCCCCGGGGCCAGGGGAGCGGAGTCCCCGTCCCCCCTGCCCCACTTTCCGGACTCCGCCCCCAAGGCCCTTCCATGTCCATGGTCCCTCCGGCCCCCGCCTTCTCCGCCTCCCGCGTCATCCCGGCTTCCCCGTCCCTCCTCTGGGGAATCCTGGCCGACTACCGGGAAGGGCATCCCCGCATCCTCCCCCGGCCCCCCTTCACCTTCCTGGAGGTGGAGGAGGGGGGTGTGGGAGCGGGGACCCGGATCCGGGTGGGGATGAGGGTCCTGGGACGGGAGCAGATCTTCCGCGCCGTGGTGGAGGAGCCGGCGCCGGGCCGCGTGCTCTCGGAGACCAACGACGACGGGTACGTCACCACGTTCTCGCTGCAGCCCGACGCGGAGACGGGCGGATGCAGGGTCACCATCGCCACCGCTCCTCCCGCCGGGAGGGGACTCCGGGGCGCGCTGGAAACCCGTCTCCTGAGACGGCTCCTGGTCCCCGTCTATGGGAGGGAGCTGGAGCTCCTTGCGGAGGCGGCGGGCGTGGCCACCCCCATCACCTCGTCCCACCGGGGGTGATCCCGGATGGGATCCCACTCGGGGTCCCAGGCCAGATCGAAGGACGACAGGACCGCAGGGCGACGGGTGGCCCGGGCCAGGAGGTCCAGGGCCCGCTCCGCCTCACCGGCCCGGGCGAAGGCCCTGGCCGCGGTGGCGCCCAGGAAGGGCCCCACCAGGGCATCGTTGAAGGGAGCCTCCAGGGCGAGTCCCCGCTCCACCTTCCCCAGCGCCTCCTCCTCGTTCCCCAGGTGGAGGTGGGCGAGGCCGGCCAGGACCCAGGCCAGCGCTCCCGCCTGCCCCCCACCCCCCCGTGCCCCCTCCGGTGCCCGCTCCAGGGCCAGGGCCAGAAGGGAGTCGGCGTGGGCCCGGCGAGCCTCCTCGTCACCCAGGCGCCCGTAGGCGTCGGCCAGGACGTCCAGGCGGTACATCCCCTCCATGGGGGAAGGGGCCGGGTGGGCCCGGATCCGCGCTGCCGCCTCCGCCGGATCGCCGTGGTAGAGCTCCGCCCGTCCCCCCTGCCAGGCACCCGCATCCAGGGCCCAGGCCCGCTCCCGTGCCCGGCGGGCCCCGACGGTGTCGCCCAGGGCCAGGTGGGCTTGCTCCACATTGGAGTGGAGGAAGGCGACGTCCTCCTCGGGGGCCATGGAGAAGGCGCGCCCATAGGCCTCCAGGGCCTCCGCCGGCCGACCCATCCAGCGGTGGGTCTGCCCGATGGCGAAGACCAGTTCCGCATCCAGGGGGTCCAGCTCCGCCGCGGCCTCCATGGCTTCGAGCCCCTCCTCCCATCGGCCCAGTCGCTGGCGGAGGAATCCGATGGCCCGCAGGACCTCGGCGTCCCCGGGGCGCCCCTCCCGCACCGCCTCGAACTCCCGGAGGGCGTCCACGTACCGGCGCTCCCCATAGTAGAGGTGCCACCCCCGCCCCAGGCGGACCTCGGGATCCTCCTCCCCGAGGGCCAGGAGCCGCTCCAGGTCTTCCCGTGCCGCCGCGCCCGCCTCCCGATCGTCATGGACCCAGGCGAGCCGGAGCCGGGCATGGATGAGGCGCCGCCACGCCTCGGCGAAGGTGGGATCCAGGTCCACGGCCCGCCGGAACTGCTGGATGGCTGCATTCACGGACTCCTGAGAGAACTGCCGGGCGAGATAGGCCTTCCCCTGGAGATGATGATGGAGGGCGGTGGGAGCGGGCGGTGAGGGCGCGCCCACGTCCGTCTCGGGGGAGGCCGCACCGGGCTCCGGGACCTCCCTGGAGGCCGGGAGAAGGAGGAGGGCGAGAAGGAGGCCACCCCCCAACAGCAGCACCCCGCCTCCCAGAAGCGCCGCCGTGCCACGGCGGGGATGGGGACGCCTGCGACGGATCGCCCGGGGCATCGGGGAGTCATCCGACGCCAGGTCCCCGGATGCCGCCCGGGCCTGCCCGGCGGGGAGCGGGTCCTGGCGACGCTGCCCTTCGGGCCCGGGACCGGGG
>JBJHCB010000366.1:0-2893 GCA_050485805.1 Gemmatimonadota bacterium
CTTCATCGGAACGGACTACGCGGTGGACAACCGCTTCGCCGAGGAGGTCATCCTCCCCCTGGCCCAGGATCGGGGGATCGGGGTGCTGGTCTACGCTCCCTTCGGTCGTACCCGCCTGTGGAACCGGGTGGCGGGCCGGGATGTCCCCGACTGGGCCGCCGAGTTCGGCGCCACCACCTGGGCCCAGTTCTTCCTCAAGTTCGTGGCTGCCCACCCCGGGGTGACGGCCATCACCCCGGCCACGAGCCGGCCGGAGAACATGGCGGACAACATGGGGGCCGCCTACGGGGAGCTCCCCGACGAGGCCATGCGGCGGCGGATGATCGAGTTGGTGGACAGCCTCCCCATGGCCTGAGGCCAGGGGCCGGGGGAGGCGGGGAGGCCCGGCGTCTCCACCGGGAAGGGGCGGGGATGGGGCCGTGTCGGCTCCTCCCCGCCCTCTTCCGGTGGACCGCGCAGGGCAGGGGGCGCCTCGGTCCCGAGGTGGACTCGGCGCCCCGCCCCCCCGCGGCCCGCCCTTCCCCCATGACCTTCCCTTCCCGACGAATGAAGGAGTAGCCCGTGACCCCTTCCGGCGCACCCGCGGCTTCCCCCCCGTCCCTCCAGGGGCCCACCCACCCCTATGGCTCCACCGGCCTGGAGGTCGCCAAGTCCATCACCCGGGTCATGCTGGGGTGGTTCCTCCTCCATCAGGGGTGGGGAAAGGTGGTCCAGGACTGGACCGGCGGCCCCGGGACCTTCTACCAGGGGAACCAGTTCCAGAACAGCAGTCCGGACTGGATCCCCGGGTTCATCCTGGCCCCCTATGGGTACGCCCTTCCCTGGGTGGAGCTCGTCTTCGGCGGACTCCTCCTGGCCGGGGTCTGGAACCGGGTGAGCGCGGGGGTCTCCTTCCTCATCTTCCTGAGCATCACGGTGGCCTGGCTGGACGCCGGAAACCTCCTGCCCCGCCACATGCTCATGGTCTTCACCCCCCTCGCGGCCTGGTACTTCTTCGCGGGCCCCGGGCGCTTCAGCGTGGACGGCTGGCTGGCGGAGCGGGGCGGAAAATGAACGGGGCCGGGGCTGGAGGCCCGGCTCCCCCTTCCCTTCCCCGGAACCTCATCGAGCCCTACCGGACCGCCGTGGTGGAGGTGGAGGTGGACGGCTCCCTGCGGGCCTGGGACGAAGTCCCCCGTCCAGACGGGACCCGGATCCACGTCATCACCGCCCACAACCCCGGAAGCGAACGTCGTCCGGCCGGGGAGAACCGGGCGGCCAACGCCCGACTGGAGGCCGCCCTCCGGACCCGGGGCTACACCTACCTCCCCGCCGTGAACCGAGCCCCGGACGGGGGCTGGGAGGAGGAGGCCTTTGCCGTGATGGGGGCTCCCCGGGAAGAGATCCTGGCCCTGGGTCGCACCTTCGGGCAGCTCGCCGTCTACGAGATCGGGGACCGGGGCCGTGAGGTGCTGGCGTGCCCGGGTCAGGGCGGCAGGGACCCAGGGCAGCGGGCAGGGCCCCGGGGCCGGCGCCTCAGTTCATCCGGGGATCGAAGGGAACCCGGCTCATCCGCTCGAACCCGGGCCCCTTCCGCCGGAGGACCCGGCTCCAGAGGAGCTCGGGGGAATCGGTGAACACATCCTCCTCCCGGGCGGGGTCCAGGATCCAGGACTCCTCTTCCATCTCCGCCTCGAGCTGCCCCGGACCCCATCCGGAGTAGCCGGCAAAGAGCCGCGCCCGGACGATCCCCGGCCGCAGCTCGGGGGACACGTCCCCCATGAGGAACCCCACACTCCCGAACACGGGGAGGTCGGCGAGTTCCGGATGGACCAGATCCGCCACCAGCACCGGACGGGTGGGGTGGACGGGCCCCCCGTGGAAGAGGCGCTCCTCCCCGCCCACCAGGGCGGCGAGCTCCGGCACCCCTTCCCTCACCGTGAGGTTCAGGGGTCGGTTCAGCACCACCCCCAACGCCCCGTCCCGGTTGTGCTCCCCCACCAGGACCACGGTATGGCGGAAGTTGGGGTCGTGGAGCCCCGCGCTGGAGATGAGGAGTTGGCCCTTGAGGGAGTCCATGGGGGGATGGGATGGGGGGGACTGGAGGAGGGTGCGAGGGAACGGTGCAGCCGGGGTGCGGGCCACCGACCCCCGTGACTCAGGGTTCGAGGATCCCGATGATCCGGAGGGGACCACCGGAGCCGCCCGCCAGCTTCATGGGGAGGGCCACGATGGTGGATCCTGCAGGGGGAAGTCGGTCCAGGTGGGCCACGTTCTCGAAGGCCACGATGTTCTCCTCGAAGAGGATCCGGTGGGACATGAAGTCGGTGGAGGGCCCATGGTCGATGCTCGGGGTATCGATGCCCAACGCCGCGATGCTCCGGTGTTCCACGAGCCACCGGGCGGCCTCGGGATGGAGCCCCGGAAAGCTCAGTTCCGCCACCCCCTCCTCTCCTTTGCGGGCCGTTCCCATGTAGGCCTCGGCGTCCCCCCAGAAGCGGGAACGGTCGGTCCGGACCAGGACGATCGCCCCCTCCGGGATGGGACCGTGAAGCACCTCCCATTCCTCCAGGTCGCTCACCTGCACCTGGTAGTCCGGGTTCTCCGCCGCCTGCGCCGACACGTCCACCACCGCCCCGGGGCCTACGAGTCGCTCCAGGGGAATCTCCTCTGCCGTCCACCGTCCTTCGGCAAAGTGGACCGGGGCATCCAGGTGGGTTCCTCCATGCTCCGGACCGGAGATGTTCCGGGAGTGATAGAAGTACCCTCCCTCCGTGTACCCCTCGAAGGGGGTCTCGAAGGAGAAGGGGATGGAGGTGGGCCAGACCAGCGTCCCTTCGTCGAAGGGATGGGTCAGCTCCACCAGCGTCGCCTCCGCCAGGAGCTGGGCCAGGGTGGGCGTGGGGGGGGCGGG
>JBJHCB010000367.1:0-2889 GCA_050485805.1 Gemmatimonadota bacterium
GAGGGGGTGCACGGATCGTTCACCGGGAAGCGGGGTCCTGGGGGCATCCCCCCCGACCGCGGGAACGGGGCCCCTCCCGGGCCCGCTCCCGTCGGCCGCCGTATCCGCCCCGCCCGTCCCCAGGGAGTCGTCCGTGCCGTGACGAACCGGAACCCCCTCCCCCTTTCCCCCGCCGGCGCCAGGATCGGCACGAGCCGGATCCCCCTTCTCCTGGGCGCGGTGGTCGCCCTCCTGGCGACGGGGTGCGGGTCGGGGGATCAGCGGGTGGGTGCCGGAGAGCGGAGCCCCCTGCTCCCCGATCTCCAGCGGTTCTCGGGGCTCCCCGCCGAACCCCAGGGGTCGGCCTCCAGCGCCTTCTGGGACCACTGGGGAGACGGGCGCGCGGAGCTCTCCGGATACCGGGTCACCGTCCCGCGGTACGGCACCCCCCGGGAGGGGGAGCTGGCCCTCATCTATGTCACCGAGCCCCACGACCGGCGGACCTGGATCAAGGACGACGAGGCGGCTCCCCCCCACCGGGTGGAGGTCCTGAAGCTCATCCGGAGCTTCCACTTCCTCACGGGGATCTACCCCTACTCCGTCTTTTCATCGGTCTTCTCCCCGGTGGATCGGTGGGGGGACGAGCGCTTCCGACCGGTCCGGATCCACCTGGACGTCCAGGAATGGTGCGGAAGCGTGAGCCACCGGGTGTGGACGGGTGCCCACCGGCTCCGGTCCCTTCGCCTCTCCTACTTCGCCTCGGAGGGGGAGACACTGGGGGAGGTGGATCTTCCCCCCGGTACCCTCTTCGAGGACGCCCTCCTGGTGCAGCTCCGGGAGCTGGACGGCCCCTTCCTGGACGGAGGGGACTGGGAGGGGTGGCTGGTCCCGGAGCTCTGGCGGCTCCGGACCGGGCATGGCCCGGTGGAGGCCGTTCCCGCCACCCTCACCCGGAGCGAGACCCAGCGGGAGGGGATCCCGGTGACCCGCTTCGTCCTGGAGACGGAGGGATACCGGCGCACCGTGGACGTGGAGACGGCGGAGCCCCGGCGGATCCTGGGATGGGAGACCTCCGATGGGGAGGTGGCCGAGCTCCTCTCCTCGGAGCGCCTGGCCTACTGGCGCCTGAACCGGCCGGGCAACGAAGCGTCCCGGGAGGGGCTGGGGCTGGATCCCCGGGGGGTCCTGCCCCCGGGGGAAGGGGGCGCCTGCCCGGCTGACCCTTGAGCCCGGGGGCCCCTGACCCGGCCGGACCCGGGAGGAGCGGGCCCTGGAGGCGGCGTCCCCCGGGGTTACTCGAAGGAGCCGGGCACGGCCCGGTCCATCTCCCGGGCCACCTCCTCCGAGGTGCGCATGGCGGAAAGATCGAGCTCGAAGTCGGGCCGCAGTCGCGGGGTGAGCTTTTCCAGAAGCTCCCGGATCTCCCGACCGGAGAGGCCCAGGTCCTCCAGGCCCTCCCGGGACACCCCTCCCACCTCGGGACGGACCCGGATTCCTCCCTCCGTCGAGGGCTCCAGGAGCGCCGCCAGTGCCGCCAGCTCTCCTCGGCTCATGGCGGTCCCCATGAGGTCGTAGTCCACCCAGGCCTCGTAGGAGAGGGGCGCCACCCGCTTCAGGATCCCCGCCATCACCCGGGCGAAGGCCTGGATCTCCCACTGGGCATGGGGATCCACCCGAAGGGAGAGGAAGTGGAGGAGGTTGTGGAGGTCGATCTTCCAGTACCACTGCGTATAGGTGGAGAGGGGGAGGTCGATGCGGGCCAGCTCCCGGGCCACGTCCTCCTGCAGGAGCCACTGGTAGGTGGAGGAGGCCTCGTCCCGGGACCGGTTCCAACGGCGGACCGCCTGCTCCCAGAGCTCCATGGTGGCCGCCTCGGCCTGGCGGCCCTGATTGTTCGCCTCGCTCTGCAGGGCGAAGTGCTCCGGGTCGGGACGGTAGAAGAGGAGGGGCATGAGGGAATACCGGCCGCTGTATTCATTCACCGATGCGGTACGGTGTCGGATCCACTGTCGCGCCACGAACATGGGCATGGCACAATGGAACTTCAGCTCCACCATCTCCGACGGGGTGGAGTGGCGATGCCGCCGGAGGTATCGGATCAGGCCCCGGGTGGCGGAGCGCTGTCTCGTCCCGTAGCCGTAGCTCACCCGGGCCGCCCGCTCCACGTCCTCGTCCGAGCCCATGTAGTCCACCAGCGAGACGAACCCGTGGTCCAGGACGGGGAAGTAGCCACCCAGGATCTCCTCGGCGGCGGGGTTGGTGGGACGACGGGTTTCCATGGGCGCGGAGAAGGGGGAGCGGGCTTCGGGGCAGGGCCCCGACCACGTCGGGATCCTGAACGGAACGGGCCCCCCGGGCCACCCTCCGGAGAGGGGGCTCGGGGGACCCGGAGAATAAACCCCGTGGGCCCGGGGAGGGCAACCGGCCCCTTGGACGAAAGGACCCCTCCCGGACCCACCGGTCCCGTGGGACCGCGGGCGGTGTCAGCCCGACGAGGGGGGGAGGGTTCGACGCTCCTCGGACGACGTGCCGCCGTCCTTCCGGAAGGGAGCCGTGGCCACCACCTTCACGCCGTCGATGGTGGTGTCCAGGATGGAGGTCACCGACTCCACCGCCGACTCTCCCACGTCGCGAGCGGCGTGGAGGGCACCGGTGGCCGCGGCAGAGGCGGCGTCGGAGCCGGAAACCCCCACCTCCTTCGCCGTGGCGATGGCCCCGGACACGGCGCTCCGGGCCACTCCGGCCACGTCGCCGCCCACCTGGGCCGTGCCGCGGATCAGTCCCCGGGCGGTCCCCTCCACTGCCTTCAGGGCGTCCTCACCGATCTCGTTGGCGCCGCGGACCGTGCCCTGCATGGCGCTCTTGGCGGTGTTCCCCAGATCCGAGCCCACGTCCTTGGCTCCCTTGATG
>JBJHCB010000368.1:0-2879 GCA_050485805.1 Gemmatimonadota bacterium
GTCTTCCTCGGACAACAACTACTGGAACTTCAACGGCTTCTACGCCGGCCGTGGAGAGATCGTGGTGCCGGAGGGGTACAGCGTCACCATCAACTTCGAGAACCGGGACCCCAACATGGCCCACTCCGTGGGCGTGGGTGAGCGCCTGGCCAGCTGGCCCACCAGCTTCTCCCAGGTGACCCCCACCTTCTCCGGTGCGGTGTCGTCGAACCCCACCTCCATGACCGAGTCCACCCTCCCCGGAGAGTCGGAGTCCTTCGACTTCGTGGCCGATGCGGCGGGTGAGTACGCCCTGATCTGCTACGTGGTGGGTCACGCCGCCACCGGGATGTGGATGCCCTTCACCGTCTCCGCCGACGGCGAGGCCGGCGTCCGGAACTGACCCGGGGCGGGTCCTGCAGTCGGGAAGTGCCCCGCCGTCCTCCGGGACGGCGGGGCATTTTTTCTTGGGGAGGCATCCCGGGGGGAGCGGGCGGCGAGGGAACGGAGTGGCGCCGTGGCGCATATGCATGGAGGACATCCCGGATCCCGGGCCAGGTTCTCCGGTTCCCCGCTTCGGAGCGATCCCGCCATGCGACTCTTCCCCTTCAGGCCCCGGGCCCCCGGAACCTCCGCTCCGCTCGTCCTCCTCCTGTCCTTCCTCCTCCTCCCCGCGGGGCTCTGCTCCCAGGATCGGAATGGAGGGGATCGGGCCGCGTACCTCCGGGCCCTGGCCACCTACTTCCAGGTCCCTCCCCTGGAGCTGGAGATCCTCCTGGAAGGGCGGGGGAGCATGGATGAGCTTCCGGTGCTCCTTCTCCTGGCCCGGGAGACGGGAATGGCTCCGGCGGCGCTGGCCGCCAACCGCCGCGGAGGAGCCTCGTGGATCAGCCTGTTCCACCGGTTCGGCCTCGGGGCCGCCCATCTCCATCCCTCCCTGGACGAGGGGGAGGTGGATTCCCGGGTGGAGCGGGCCTGGCGGCTCTACGCCCAGACGGAGCGAAGGGACTGGGACCGGATCTCCCTCACCGACGAGGAGGTCATCACCCTGGTCCACCTCAAGGTCCTCTCCCGCCATCACCGGGTCAGCCCCGGGGTGGTGCTCCAGACTCGTCGCGCGTCGGCAAACTGGGTGGAGGTACCGGGCCGTCTCGGGGGGAACGAGTAGGCCGCGCTCGGCCCTGCACCCCCTGTACCCCGGTCCCGGTGCCCCCCTCGACGGGGCGAAGTGTCCCGTTCCGGTGGTGTCGCGGGCGGATTCCCTGTAGAATCCTTCGATCCCTGCACGCTCCCTCGTCCCGGGGGACCCGTTCGCCCCCCCTCCGGTGGCGCCCCGACGGCCCGTCCCGGTGCGCCCCATTCCGCCCCTCCCACGACGCCATGGACCGTGATTCCCTCCTGAATTCCCGGATCCTCGTGGTGGAGGACGAGCCCGCCAACGTCCGGGCCCTCCTCCGGCTCCTGGCCCGGGCGGGATACCAGCGGGTGGAGGGGATCACCGACCCCCGGGAGGCCATGCCCCGATTCCGGGAGGCACCCCCGGACCTGATCCTGCTGGACCTCCGGATGCCCCATCTGGACGGGTTTGACCTGTTGGGTCTCCTCCGGGAGGAGATCCCCCCGGACACCTATCTCCCGGTCCTGGTCCTTACCGGCGACCTGTCCCAGGAGGTACGGGAACAGGCCCTGGCCGCCGGGGCCCGGGACTTCATCACCAAGCCCTTCGACGTCACCGAGGTGCTCCTCCGCATCCAGAACCTCCTGGAGGCGCGCGTCCTCCATCTCCAGCTCCAGGAACACAACCGGACCCTGGAGGCCCGGGTACGGGCCCGGACCCGGGAGCTGGCGGCGGCCCAGGTGGAGATCCTCCATCGGCTGGCGCTGGCGGCGGAGTACCGGGACGACGTCACGGGTCGGCACGCGGAGCGGGTGGGGGCCCTCACGTCGCTCCTGGCCGAGCGCCTGGGACGCCCCCCGGACGAGGTGGGTCTCCTGCGCCGCGCCGCCACCCTCCACGACGTGGGGAAGATCGGGGTCCCCGACGGGATCCTCATGAAGCCCGGCCGGCTCACCCCGAAGGAAACCCATCGCATGAGGACCCATGTGGAGATCGGCGAGCGCATTCTCAAGGGGAGCGGCTACGCCCTCCTGGAAATGGCGGCGGAGATCGCCCGCTTCCATCATGAACGATGGGACGGCCGGGGCTACCAGGACGGGCTCGCGGGGGACGAGATCCCCCTTTCCGGTCGGCTCGTCGCCGTGGCCGACGTGTTCGACTCCCTGACCCACGCGAGGCCCTACAAGCCTGCCTACTCCGTGGAAGAGGCGGTGGACTACATCGTGGCGGAACGGGGGGGGCACTTCGATCCCCGGGTGGTGGACGCCTTCCTGGAGCTGGCGGAGGAGCGGGTCCTCCACCGGTTGGACGAGGTCGTCCGGAACGGGAGGGGAATCTGGTCTCCCGAAGCCCTGCCGGTCTCCGAGGCGTAGCGGTCCCCCCGGAGGCCGGCCGGCCTCCGGGACCCCGGTCCCCGCCCGAGGCACCCCCTACCGGAGGCGCCCCCTAATTGGCCCGCACCGTCCTCCCCTCCGCCCACCGGCGGAGGGCGTCCACCCGCTCCCGGGCCGTCACGGAGAGGGGCCGGGTGGCGGCGGCCTCCTGGAGGAGGAGCTCCGTGTCCAGGGCCTCTCCATCGGCGAAGGCGGCGTAGAGCCCCGAGACCACCACCTGTTCGAGCTCCGCGCCGGAGAATCCGGGCGTGGCCCGGGCCACGGCCGAGGCGTCCACCGGGGCGTCGCCCCGCCCCCGGTTCCGGAGGTGGATCCGGACGATCTCCCCCCGGCTCTCCTCGTCGGGGAGGTCCACGAAGAAGAGTTCGTCGAAGCGCCCCTTCCGCAGG
>JBJHCB010000369.1:0-2873 GCA_050485805.1 Gemmatimonadota bacterium
CACCTCGGCGTACTTCGTGGCCATCCCCAGGAAGGCCGTGACCCACATCCAGAACAGGGCACCCGGGCCGCCCCAGTGGATGGCGATGGCCACCCCGGCGATGTTTCCGATCCCCACCGTGGCGGAAAGGGCCGTGGAGAGGGCCTGGAAGTGGGAGACGTCCCCGGGCTCGTCCGGATCATCGTATTTTCCCGTGGCCACGGCGAAGCCGTGACCCAGGTGGCGGATCTGGATGAAGCCCAGCCGGAGCGTGAAGTAGATCCCCGCCCCCAGCAGCAGGATGACCACGAAGGGGATGGTCTCGTCCCCGACGGGAATGCCGGAGCTCCAGACCAGGTCTTCGAGGGTGTCGACCAGCGAGCGAATTGCCTCCATGTGCCATTCCATGTGCCGAGGGACTCTGGCGAACAAGACGAGGAAGAATGGACGACCCCACCCGGAGAGGCAAGGCACCTGGGGGGCGTGGGGCCACCCCTGCCGCCCGTCCGGAGAGCGGCCGGACCCGGGAGGACCCTGGAGCACCCGAAACCGGGGCCTCCCGGAGGTCGTAGGGGTGCCTGACACACCGGAAGGGGACCCCACCCCGCCCGGGCCGCGAAGCTCCGCTCCCCATGGAGTCCCCATGCCCCCCATCCCCGCTCCTCCCCTCTCGAGACCCGGGACCCTCCGGCGCGCCGGCACGACCCTTCTCGCGGCCGCCCTCCTGGCGGGGATCCCCCCCGGATGGACGACCGCGTCGGGGGCCATGGGGAGCCTCCTGGGCCCCCATCCCCTGGCAGGCCAGGACCGCGATGCCGTCGAGGGGGATGAGCGCTCGTCCCAGGGAGCCGCCCTGCGCCTGATGGTGGGGAACACGGGGGTGGGAATCGGCCACGTCCCCCGGGTCAACGGACTGCGCGTCAACTGGTCCGATCGCCACCTGGAAGCCGTCCATGGGGTGAACATCACCCTCTGGCGCGCGAACCCCCGGGCTCCCGTGGGCGGTGCCATCCGGGGCGCCGCCCTGGGACTGTCCCCCCAGGCGGGGAGCATCCATGGCCTGGGATTGGGCCTGGCCGCCGTGGTGGGAGAGGACGCCCTCCGGGGGATCCACGTGGGGGGGTTGGCCGTGGTGGCCTCCGGAGAGCTCTCGGGGATCTCCCTGGGGGGCCTCGCCACCGTTTCGGAGGGGCGGATGCGGGGGGTGGGAGTCGGCGGGCTGGCGACGGTGGCGGAGGGGCGGATGCAGGGCGTCCAGGCCGGGGGGCTGGCGGTGGTGGCCCAGGGCGAGCTGCGGGGGATCCAGGGCGGAGGCCTGGCGGTGGTGGCCGAGGGCGGAATGGGCGGGGCCCAGGCCGGGGGACTCGCGGTGGTGGCCCAGGGCGGGCTCCGGGGGATCCAGGGTGGAGGCCTGGCCGTGGTCTCCGAGGGAAGCATGCGCGGAGGGCAGACCGGGGGACTGGCGGTGGTCTCCCAGGGCGCCATGGACGGAATCCAACTGGGTGGGCTGGCCGTGGTGTCCGGGGAGACGGCGCGGGGAATCCAGTTGGGGGGGCTGGCGGTGGTGGCGGAGGAAGGCCTGGACGGGATCCAGGCAGCGGGGCTCGCGGTGGTGGCCGAGGGGCCCATCCGCGGCCTCCAGGGCGGTCTGGCCGGCGTGGAGTCCCGGACCGGGGTCCACGGGATCACCGCTGCGGGCTATCGGATCCGGGCCCCCGAGCTCCGGGGGATCTCTGCCGCCGGATACGTGGACGTGGGTCGGCTCCAGGGGCTCTCGGTGGCGGGGGTCCACCGACTTGAAGCCTCGGTGGGGGTCACCGTGGGACTCGTGAACTGGACCGACGAACTCCGGGGGGTCCAGCTCGGTCTCTTGAACCGGGCCGGGAACAACCCTCCCGGCCTCCGGGTCCTCCCCCTGGTGAACCTCCACTTCTGACCCCATCTGCGGGAGCCGCATGTACGAGCCCAGCATCTACCTGGCAGGAGAGATCCACAGTGACTGGCGGGACCGGTTCAGGGCCGCCCTGGAGGAGCGGGGCATCGAGGCCGCCTTCCTGGGCCCCCAGGAGGCGCACCAGCGGTCCGACGACATCGGCGAGCTCATCCTGGGAACCCAGCCCGACGCCCGGTACCGGGACCTCATGGGGGCCCGGGTGAACACCCTCCGGACCCGGGTCCACCTCCGGCAGGCGGACCTGGTGGTGGCCTGCTTCACCGACAAGTACCGGCAGTGGAACACGGCCTCCGACGCGGGCGCCGCGGTGGCGGCGGGGATCCCCCTCCTCCTGGTCCGCCCCCAGGAGCACATCCACGCCCTGAAGGAGTTGGACGCCCTGGCGGACCTGACGGTGGAGACGCTGGAGCAGGCCGCCGACGCCGTGGCGTACATCCTGGAGTAGGCGTCGCGGGGAAGCGCACTCCGGAAGGGGGACGCGCCGAGGGCCCGCCCGGATCCTTGCCGGGCGGGCCCTCGGCCTTTCGTTCCCCGTGGCCCTCCGGGGGCAAGCCCCCGCGGCGCCCCCCGATCAGCCGGGATCGAGCGCCGGACCGGTCAGGCCGGGTGGGCCTCCGGGCCGCCCAGGAGTCCCTCGGAGAGCCGGGCCAGGAGGAGCTCCCGGGCCCGCATGGCGATCTCGTCCAGAGAGGGGGAGTTCCGGTACCGCGCAGAGATCCGCGACTGGATCTCGGCCCGCAGCTCCTCCAGGGAGGGCACGTGGGGGAGGTCGAGCTCGTGGAGGTACGCCACCACCTCGTCCTGCTTCCGGCGGGCCTCCACCCGGAGCTCGTCCAGGGTGGGCTTGTGGGACCAGGCCTCCCGGACCCGGGCCACGATGGTGTCCAGGGGATAGGAGTCCACCACGTCCTCGGCCACCCGCTCGATGACCTTCCGGCCC
>JBJHCB010000370.1:0-2851 GCA_050485805.1 Gemmatimonadota bacterium
TCATGGAGCTGGGGGCCACGGTCTGCACGCCCCGGGCTCCCGACTGCCCCGCCTGCCCGGTGGCCGGCGCCTGTCTGGCCCGGGAGCGGGGGACGGTGGCGGAGCGCCCCCGCCGGAAGCGGCGTGGCCCGATCCCCCACCTGCAGGAGGCGGTGGTGGTCCTTCTCGCGGGGGATTCGGTCCTCCTCCGGCGTCGTCCCTCGCGGGGTCTCCTGGCCGGCATGTGGGAATGCCCGGGTCGAGTCGTCCAGGAGGACGAGGACCCGGGAGCGGTGGCGATGGCCCTGGCACGGGAGCTCCTGGCGTGGACCCCCGGTCCGGCAGGGGGAGCTCCGGACGGCGGGCGCCCGGCGGACCTGGGGGCGGGCGTCCCCCTTCCCGCCGTGGAGCACGTCTTCTCCCACCGGAAGGTGACCTACCGCCCCCACCTCTTTCGCTTCCAGGGGAACCACCCCGACGCCCACGGCGGGAGCGCTGCGGGGGCGGAGGCCCTCTCGTCCCTGGATGGGAGGCTTCGTTGGCTCGACCTGGGGGCCCTCGGTGAAGTCCCCCTTCCGGTGGCCCAGCTCCGGATCCTGGAGCGGCTCGGGGACGGTCCGGAGGCCGGCGCCCGGCCCGGCGCCCGGTCCGGCGGCCATCCCGGCGCCCATCGCGGCGCATAGTCCGGCGCCGAAGACGGCGCGAACCCTCGGGATCCGGGGTGCGGCCCCGGCGCCTTGTCCCTAGATTCCCCGTCGAGTCGACCCCGTCTCCGCCGCCCCTTCCCGATGGGCGTCGGGGATCCCACCCCCCGCCGCTTCCCGGAGCCTTCCGTGTACCGAACGATCCTGGTTCCCCTGGACGGGTCCCGTTTCAGCGAGCACGCCCTTCCCTGGGCCCTGGCCCTGGCCCGGCGCCACGAGGCCGGCCTGGCCCTCACCACCGTGGCCGACCTCGCTCCACCCAGGAGCGGAGGGGGAGACGGCGACCGTGCGGCTACAGGCGACGCGCGGGAGCGGGGGATGGCCCGGGCCGGGGAGTACCTGGAGGGGACGGCGGAGCGCGTCCGGGCTGCGGGTTTCGCCGGTGAGGTGGTCTGGAAGGTCCTTCCTCCCGGGAACGTGGCGGCCTCCCTGGTGGGGCACCTGGAGGAGGTGGGCGCAGAGCTCACGGTCATGACCACCCATGGACGGGGCCCGATCCAGAGGGCCTGGCTGGGGAGTTCGGCGGATGGGTACATCCGTCGCTCTCCACGCCCCGTGCTCCTGATCCGACCGGAAGGAGAGGGGGAGGGGGCCGAGGGGGCCCCTGGAGCCGAGGCTACACCGGGGGCCGAGGTCTCCGTCCCCCTGGACCGGATCCCCGACCTTCCCCGACGGATCGCCCTCCCCCTGGACGGTTCCAAGGCCGGCGAGCGGCTGGTGGAGCACGCCCCCGGACTGGCGCACCCCGACGCCCACTACCTCCTGGTCCGGGCCATTCCCCCCATGCTTCCGGGGGGATCGCCCTATCTTCCCCATGTGGTCCGGGAGCAGGAGGACCACGAGGAGGTGCGCCGGTCGGCTCGGGAGTACCTGGAGGGCGTGGCCCAGCGCCTTCCCGCGGGACGGACCGAGGTCCGGGTTCCCACCTCCGGCCAGGCCGGGGAGGCGATCCTGGAGCTGGCGGAGGAGGAGGGGGTGGACCTCATCGCCATGTCCACCAGCGGTCGGGGAGGCGTGGCCCGCCTCCTCCTGGGGAGTGTGGCCGACAAGGTGATCCGGGGCGCCCCCTGTCCGGTTCTCCTGTATCGCGCCCCGGAGTCGGAGTAGGGGCGGGGGCCTCGCATCACGACTGGGACACTTCGTCCCGGGGCTCCTCATGGCCGGGGACGATGTGACCATGGTGGCGGACGGGGCCGGAGGGCCCCCGTCCCGGAAGCGGCCTCCCACGCGGGCGCAGTAGGCGGGGTGCCCCCGAGGGCGCCCCGCATTGGCCACGATCTTGCACCCTTTGTCCTCCAGCGATGCCGGGCCGCCTCCGCGGGGAGCCGGATCCGGCCCGAGATCCCCGAGGTCATCCGGAGACCCCCATGTACCGATCCATCCTCCTCCCCCTCGACGGCTCCTCCTTCGCCGAAGAGGCGGTTTCCCTGGCGGGTCGCCTGGCCCACGTCTTCGGGGCTCCCCTCCACCTGGTCCATGTGATCCGACCCTCGCCGGATGTGGACTTCAAATCGCCCGAGGCCGACCTGGAGTGGCGAAACCAGGTCCGGGAGGCTGCCTCCGGGGCCCTGGGCGAGATCGCCGGGCGCCTCCGCCGCGAGGGCGTACAGGCACGGGCCGAGGTCCGAGAGGGCCGGGTGGTGGACGCCCTCCTGGACTGCGCCGAGGAGAAGGGGGTCGACCTGGCCGTCCTCACCACCCACGGGGCCGGCGGGTTCCGGAGGTGGTGGCTGGGGAGCGTGGCCGATGCCCTCCTCCGACGGAGCGAGGTCCCCGTCCTCCTGGTCCGGCCCTGGGACGACACCCGGGATCGGGCGCCTGAGGAGCCCCGGTTCCGCACCATCCTGGTGCCCCTGGACGGGTCCCGGGGAGGCGAGACCGCCCTGGAGCACGCCGGTGCCCTCCGGGACCGGCTGGGGGCCAAGCTGGTCCTGGTGCAGGTGGTGCCTTCCCCCCTGGAGGTGGGCACTCTCTACGGGATCCCGGCCGTGAGGGTGGAGGGGGATGCACGGAGACGCCAGAAGGAGGCCGCTCTCGCCTATCTGGAGGAGACGGCCGGTCCCCTCCGTGCCCGAGGGGGGGGAGAGGTGGAGGTGCGGGTGGTGGAGGCACCCGGCGCAGCCGAGGGGATCCTGGAAGCCACCCGGGTCACGGGAGCGGACCCTGTC
>JBJHCB010000371.1:0-2834 GCA_050485805.1 Gemmatimonadota bacterium
GCCGCCTTCGACACCCTGGAGGACGTGCCGGAGGAGATCCGGGGGAACAAGCGCTACGCCGACCGGGGGGACTTCACCATCGCCGGGCTGGCCGCGTCGCTGGAGGCGGCCTTCGGATCCCCCTGCCTGGACATCCTGGTCCACTCCCTGGCCAACGGACCCGAGGTGCAGAAGCCCCTCCTGGAGACCAGCCGCAGGGGGTACCTGGAGGCCATCGGGACCAGTGCCTACAGCCAGATCTCCCTCATCCGGACCCTGGGCCCCCTCTTCCGTCCCGGGGCCAGCGCCCTGTCCCTCACCTATCTGGCCAGCGAGCGGGCGGTGCCCGGATACGGCGGGGGCATGAGCTCCGCCAAGGCGGCACTGGAAAGCGACACCCGGACCCTGGCCTGGGAGGCGGGGAGGTCCCTGGGCCTCCGGGTGAACACCATCAGCGCCGGCCCCTATGCGAGTCGTGCGGCCAGCGCCATCGGCTTCGTGGAGCGGATGATCCGCTACTACGAGGCCAACACCCCCCTCCCCCGTTCCATGGAGGCCATGGACGTGGGGCACGCCGCGGCCTTCCTGGCCTCTCCCCTGGCGGCGGCCATCACCGGCACGGTCCTCTACGTGGACAACGGGTACCACGCCATGGGGGCGGCGATGTCGGCGCCGGAGCTGGGAGTGGAGGAGTAGGCGAAGTCCAGCCCCGACGACCCGCCGGAACGGAGGATTCACCCCGGGTGACGGGGGGAAGGTTCGCGGCAGGTCGCCGACGCCGAGGTTTCATGGATGGGGAGCCGGAGTCAGGCCTCGGACCTCCGGAGGCCGACCGGGAGAACGCCGTCCGGGTCCTGACGGCCCTCTCCGAGCTGGGCGCGGGCCTGGCCGGGGAGTGGCTTGTGGACGAGGTGGCGGAGAGGCCGGTCACCACCATCGGGGACCACCCCAGGGTGGATGTACTCACGGCGGCGTGGTCCGTTCGTTTCCAGGACCCCGTTCCCGGGAGCCGTACCTTCGAGGCTGAGGACGGGGGCTGACTGCGGCGGTAGCGATCCGGACGGCCCGTTCAACGAAGCCGGGCAGCCTCCAGGAGATCCTCCATCCGGACCACCACGAGGTGGGCCACCGGTTCGTGGGAGCTCCAGAGGAGGCGACCGTCCGGGGAGCCGTCCAGCAGCCGGTGCCAACCCTGCACGTGAACCATCCTCTCCGGTCCCTCCCCGGGGAGGACGCGCACCACGGTGATGGAGTCGGGCTCGCCGCCGATACCGTCCCGGATCTCCCGCACGGCCCAGAGGAGGGGGTCCCCGACCCGGGCCAGGCCGCTGGGGATGGGGGGCTCCGCGGGGTAGAGCGCGAGCCCGCCACCCCCCGGGAGCTCGTCGTAGCGCTCCGGTGGTCCCAGGGAATCCAGGGGGATTTCCCTTGCCGGACCCTCCACACTTGTCGGACCCTCCACACAATCGAGTTCCCAGAGCCTGTCGGGTTCCAGCTCCTCAGCATGGAGGAGGATGCCCCCGTCCGTGACGGAGACGTAGGGGGGCTCCCGCCCGGTCCAGGCACCCCGTACCGGGCCCCACGCCAGGAGGGTGTCGGCTGCGGTGCCGGGCTCCGGGGCCAGCACCAGGAGCCGGCGGGTGGGCGGATCCTGTCCCAGCGGCTGGAGCCCGAGAACGTCCTGGTCCCCGCAGGAGCGCCCGGCCCACCGGAAGAGGTGGTCCTGAACGGAGAGGGTTCGGATCGGCTCCCCCTCCAGGTCCAGAACCTGGGCCCGGCGTGCCTCGGTGAGGACGATCTCCCCGGGGGACGCCACGGAGAGGGCCCTTGGACGTCCGGCCTCCCCCGGGCCGTCGCCCCGGGGAACCGCGGCATAGAGGAAGCGCCCCTCGGGATCGAAGGCCCGAAGCCAGGGGTCGGACCCGTTCAGGACGAGGATCCGGTCCGGGGTCAGCACGCCGTCCTGGACCTCGTGGAGGAGCGACAGGGGATTTCCCCCCTCCTCCCGGAGACCGATGACGGTGGCGGCGGGGGCATCTGCCAATCGTTGAAGGATGGGGCGGCCGGGGGCTCCCACGTCATGGGTGGTGTCCTCCGTACAGGCGGAGGCTGACCCAAGCAGCAGGAGCCCCACACTGAGCCCAGCCACCCGGGAACGGCTGGCTCGCCGCGAGGGCTTCCCGCCGCCGCCCGGGATGCGGAGTGGATTCAAGGTCCATGGACTCCCGGGTGATGCGCCCAAAGCCTCTCCAGGGTCGCTCGCTCCGTCGGACAGAACGATCAGCCTTCGGTTCGGATCGTTCGACACGAAGCGAACGATCGTACCGGCCCGTCGGCGGCTGATTTCGCATCCCGCCCCTACGACGACGAGGGACTTCCCCCAGAGGTCGTGATCGGCCAGAAAGCTTTCCGGGAAAGCCCTTCCGGGCTCAGGAAGGGCAGCGGACTGCCACTGGGGAGTTCCACTACATGAGATGGCACTATCAAGACCGAGAACTGCGAAGGCCGTTGCGGGCACCGGTGAACGATGGGTTCGGATACTTGTCGGGCCCGCCCGCTCACGGGAAAGCAAAGCAGTGTTCATCGGGAGTTCCCGTGCCGAATCGGAAGGAAGCGGTGTGTACCGTTACCGGCCAGTCAGGTCGGCGGGGGGCACAAGGATTTCCTCCTTGGTCAGCCCAACCCCCTGAACGTTCCGTCCGCCCTCGCTAGATTTCCCCATGATCTCCGTCTCGAATCTCGCCATGGAGTACGGCGACCGGACCCTCTTCGCCGGCGCCTCCTTCCAGCTCAACCCCGGGGAGCGGTATGGCCTCGTGGGGGCCAACGGCTCCGGGAAGACCACCCTCCTGAAC
>JBJHCB010000372.1:0-2811 GCA_050485805.1 Gemmatimonadota bacterium
AGGACCCAGACATACGCCAGCGCCACTCCGGCACAGAACAGGAGGAGCCCGAAGTAGAGGCTCGGGACGATGATCCGCTTCTCCGACGGGGTCAGGGCCGGCGCCAGGAAGGCCCAGGCCTGGTAGACCACGATGGGAATGGCCAGGAGGATCCCCACCACCACCGCCAGCTTCAAGGTGATGAAGAAGGGGGTGACGGGGTTGAAGTAGAGGAGCTCCTCCCCCTGCAGGAGGGGTTGGATGGGGCGGCTCAGGATGTCCAGGACCCCGCCGTAGTGGACGAAGAGGAATCCCACCACCGTCCCCACCCCGATGGCCAGGAGGCTCCAGAGGATCCGCCACCGGAATTCCTCCAGGTGGTCCAGGAAGGGCATCTCGCCCAGCGGGTGGCGCGTTCTTCGGGACATGGTCGACCTCCCGGTCAGAGCGGAAGCTCCGACTGGTCCCTCCGCTGCGCCTCGATCCGCCCGCGCTCCTTCATCTCGTCCACGAACTCCTGGAATTCATCAGCGTCCTGGAAATTCCGGTAGACGGAGGCGAAGCGGACGTAGGCCACCCGGTCCAGGGGCTTCAGCCGCTCCATCACCATCTCCCCGATCAGGGAACTCTCCACCTCCACCCCCGCCTGTCGGGAAAGGGTGTCCTCGATCTCGTCGGCGATCCCCTCGATCTCGGTGAGGGAGACCGCCCGCCGGGCACACGCCGTCCGGATGGCCCGGATCAGCTTGGTCCGGTCGAACTCCTCCACGCTCCCGCCCCGCTTCAGGACCTGGACAGGGCGCTCCTCCACATACTCGTAGGTGGTGAAACGGGTCCCGCAGGCGGAGCACTCGCGCCGCCGCCGGACCGCACGTCCGCCTCGGCTCGTGCGGGTGTCCACGACCCGGTTCCCGGGGGAATCACAGCTGGGGCAACGCATACGGGGGAAAGCGAGCGTACCGGAGAGCCCCGGAGGGACCCGGCACCTGGGGTCACATGGACCGGAGGGCGTCCCGGGCGAGGTCCGCCGCCCCGCTCTCAGGCCAGGTGTTCACCACCCGCTCCAGGTACCGCCGCGCCTCGTCGCGGTCCCCGGCCTGCCGGTAGAGCATCCCCACCCGATAGAGGGCATCGGGCACGCGCTCCGCCGTGGGGTGGAACTCCTGTACCCGGAGGAACCCCTGGATGGCTCCCTCCGAATCGCCTTCCTGCTCCCGGATGTCCGCCAGGTAGTAGCGGGCCTCCGGGGCCAGGGGATGGTTGGGAAAGCGATCCACCAGCTCGTCGAAGCCCAGCCGGGCCGAGGTGTACGCTCCCCGCCGGAACTGGGTCAGGGCGGCATCGTAGAGGACCTCCGCTCCCTCCCCGCCACCTTCCTGCATCCCCATGGGCGAGCCCGTGGGGACGGAACGGCGCTCCCGTTCGAGCTGATCCCTCAGGGAGGCCAACTGCTGCTGGGAGATCCCGGTCACCTCCTGGAGTCGAAGGAGGTCCTCCTGGAGGTCCACCGTCCGACGGAGGAGCTCGGCGCGCATGTTGGACTGCGCCGAGGAGACGACCCGGATGGAGTCCCGGAGCTCCCGCTGGTCCCGCTGGACCTCCCGGATGAGCTCGGTCTGCCGGGCGTTCAGGACCCGGATCTCCTCCGCCAGGTCCCGGACGTCGCGCTTGGTGGCACAGGCGCCCAGGGGGAGGAGAAGGGCCACGACGAGGAGGGCACGCACCCCTCCCTTCCACCTCCGGCCTCGCCGAAGGAGTTCAGGATGCCGGGAGTGGAAGGGAGGGGACATGCTCATTCAGACCACCTGGACGTGGGTTGGGTTCCCTGGGGCCCCGCTCCTCAGTCCTCCGAGGAGGGGTTGATCCGGTCGGCCCCGGAGGTGATGACGAACTCCACCCGCCGGTTCTGCGCCCATGCCGCCTCGTCGCTCCGGTTCACCAGGGGGCGCTCCTCCCCGTAGGAGGTGGCGGTGAACCGATCGCTGGGAATCCCGAACTGCACGAAGAATTCCCGGACGCTCTCGGCCCTTCGGTTCCCCAGCGCCAGGTTGTATTCCACCGACCCCCGCTCGTCGGTGTGGCCCTCCAGTCGGATCCGGACGTCGGGGCTGGCCCGCAGGATGTCCACCTTCTGCCTCAGGACCCGCTCGGCCTCGGAGGTGATGCGGGACTCGTCGTACTCGAAGAACACCATCTGCTCCAGCACCGACCGGGCATTGGCCCGGGCGCGCTCCAGCTCCTCGGCCTGGCGACGGGCCTCCTCGGCCCGGCGGACCGAATCCTCATACGCCCGAAGGGAATCCAGATCCGGACCCCGATCCTCCTGGGCAGGGGGCGGGGCGGGGGGCGCCGGGGTCTCCCGGCGGCAGGCGCCGAGGGTCACGGCGCCGAGTACCGCAAACACGATGAAGAGACGACGGTAGTGCATCGAGGCTCCTGGATGGGTGAAGACTCACCGTGGAAGGCGGGCGTTCCTGTGATCCGGGGGAATGGCGCGGAGGCCGGGTCCGTGTCTTCCCAACGGCCCCCGACAGGGGTCTCCGCCGGGCGTCTCACCCATGCGCTCCCGCACCCCATCCCCACCGTCCCCCCGGTCGGCCACGCCTCTTCTCCCGGGGGGGAGCAACCTTGGTCATATATCGAAACAGCGCTTCTACCGCAACGGTTCCCGCGAACGGGCGGGGTCCCGTGGATCCGTCAGCGATTCTCCTCGGCCACCCTGGGCGCCAGGGAGGGGGACCAGGACGGGAGGTTCGGGCGGATGCCGGACACCAGGGTCCGGGTGTTCCCCGTCACCGCGTCCACGATGAAGAGACCGTGTCCCCAGCTCCG
>JBJHCB010000373.1:0-2808 GCA_050485805.1 Gemmatimonadota bacterium
CCCGGGTCCGGGAGAAGAGGTGGGGCTGGAAGACCGCCACGAGCCGCCGGTGGGGGTAGGTGGCGCGGGCCGCCTCCAGGGCGGCGGCCACCTCGGTGGGATGGTGGGCGTAGTCGTCCACCACCAGGATCCCCCGGGCCTCGCCCAGGACCTGGAAGCGGCGCTTGACCCCCTGGAAGGAGGCCAGCCCCTCCCGGATGGCGCTCCATTCCACCCCCAGGGACCGGGCCGCCGCGGCGGCCCCCAGGGCGTTCCGGACGTTGTGGAGCCCGGGGAGCGCCACCTCCACCTCCCCCCGGTCCTTCCCATCCTCCCGGATCCGGAACCGGGTGCCGGCGCCGGAGGGTCGCAGCTCCACGCCCCGGAGCTGACTCCCGGGGGAGAGCCCGTAGCTCCGCCCCCGGGCGCCCGTCCCGGGGAGGAGGGAGGCGGCGCCGGGATCGTCGGCACAGGCCAGGACCGCTCCCGCCGGGTCCACCCCGGCCAGGTAGCTCCGGAACGCCTCCTGCACCCCTTCATAGGTCCCGAAGACGTCCAGGTGGTCCGCCTCCATGTTCGTCACCACCGTGACGAAGGGCCGGAGGTGGAGGAAGGAACGATCGTACTCGTCCGCCTCCACCACGAAGAGGCGGTCGCTCCCCGGACGCAGATGGCTCCGCCAGCCGGGGACCTCGCCCCCCACGAACCCGGTGGGATCCTCCCCCCCCACCGCCAGGATGGTGGTGAGGAGGGCGGTGGTGGTGGTCTTCCCATGGGTGCCCGCCACCGCCGCCACCCGACCGGCGGCCACCCAGCTTCCGAGGGCCTCCGCCCGCTTGAGCACGGGGACCCCCGCGTCCCGGGCGGCCCGGACCTCGGGATGGTCCGGGGGAACGGCCGCCGAGATGACGAGGCCGGCGGCGCCCTGGATATGACCGGGGTCATGGCCCTTCAGGACCCGGACCCCCAGTCGCTCCAGGGCGTGCACCGCCGGGCCCGGTCGGGCATCGCACCCGGTGACCCTTCCCCCGCCCCGGACCACGGCCTCCCCCAGGGCGCACATCCCTGCCCCCCCCACCCCCATGAAGTGGATGGGACCGTCCCGGACCAGGATCCGGAGATCCCGGACCGAGGTGGGAGCGGCGCCGTTCATGGGACCGTCTCCGGGCCGGAGGCCGGGGCGAGGGCCCGAGCGGCCCGACCATCCGGCGGAGGGAGATGGGCCGCAAGGGCCCGGGCGATCTCTCCGGCGGCCTGGGGACGCCCCCGCTCTCGGGCCGCTACCGCCATCCGCTCCCGGGCCTGGGGCTCCTCCACCAGGCGGCGGATCTCCGCCCAGAGCCCCTGGGGGTTGAGCTCCGACTCGGGGAAGCACCGGGCCGCCCCTGCCGCCTCCAGGGCCCGGGCGTTCCCGGTCTGATGGTCGGCCGCCGCGAAGGGGAAGGGGACCAGGAGGGCCGGGATGCCCCGGGCCAGGAACTCGGACGTGGCCATGGCTCCGGCCCGGCTCACCGCCAGGTCCGCCAGCGCGAGGGCAAGGGGCATCTCCTCCAGGTAGCCGTGGAGGCGGATCCACGCCGGGAGGTCGGGGCCTCCCCCCTCCACCTCCAGGGCCCTCCGCACCCCTTCCAGGTGGCCGGGACCGGTGATCCAGAGCAACTGGAGTCCGCCGGGCCGCGGGGCCTCCTCCCGGAGGATCCCCAGCACCCCCGCCAGGACCGCCTGGTTCAGGGCCTGCGCCCCCTGGCTCCCCCCCACCACCAGGACCACCGGGCGGTCCGGGTCGAGGCCGAAGGCGGCCGCAGCCCCACGCCGGGGCGTGGGATGGGGCGGGCGGACCGGGTTGCCCGAGACCCGGGCCCGGGTCCGGGCCCGCCGGGGGAGGCGTCCCGCGGCCTCGGGGAAGGCCAGGTGGACCTCCCTGGCCCACAGCGAGAGGAGACGGGTGGTGAGCCCCGGGACCGAATTCTGCTCCTGCAGGACCAGGCGGATCCCCATGAGGCCGGCCACGAGCCCCGCCGGCCCCCCTGCGTATCCTCCGGTGACCACCACCAGGGAGGGGCGGAGGCGGTGGAAGAGGGCCCCTACGGCGGCCATGGCCCGGGCCAGCCCCCGGAGGACGGCCAGGTTCGCGCCCACCACTCCCCTCCGGAGTCCCTCCACGGGAACCAGGAGGTGCTCGACGCCGCGCCCCGGGAGGACGCGGGCCTCGATCCCCCGTTCCGCCCCCACGAAGACGGCCCGGACGTCGGGACGGAGCTCGCCCAGGGCTCCGGCCAGGGCCAGAGCCGGGTACAGATGGCCCCCGGTCCCGCCTCCCGAGAAGACGGCGGTGGGGTGTCCCGAAGCGGCGCCGCCGGGGAGGGCGGCCGCAGACGACGCGGCCCCGGAGCCGGGCGTCCCCGGACCATGCGCCCCAGCTGCAGGCGTCCCAGCTGCAGGCGTCCCGGAGGGATCCGCTCCCGGTCGGAGCGCCTCAGGCATGGGACCTCCGGGCGCGGGGATCCCCCCGGGCCACCGACATGAGGATCCCGATCCCCATGAGGGTGACCAGGAGATTGGACCTCCCGTACGAGACCAGGGGGAGGGGGAGTCCGGTGGGGGGGATCACCCCCAGCCCCACCGCCACATGGAGGATGGCGTGCAGGGCGATGAGGCTGGTGAACCCGATGGCCAGGAGCTGTCCGAACAGGTCCGGGGTCCGACCGGCGATGCGGAACCCCACCAGGACGATCCCCATGTACGCCAGGAGGAGGAATCCAGTCCCCAGGAGCCCCCACTCCTCGCCGATCATGGAGAAGATGAAGTCGTTGTGGGGCTCCGGCAGGA
>JBJHCB010000374.1:0-2777 GCA_050485805.1 Gemmatimonadota bacterium
GAAGGTGACCGCCGCCTACCGGGCGGCGCTCACCCCGGTCCTCTGTCTCGGTGAGACCCTGGAGGAACGGCGAAGGGGACACCTGGAGGGGGTCCTGCATCGGCAGCTGGAGGCCGTGCTGGCGCCCCCGCCCCTGCGGGACCGGGTCCGGGTCGGGCCCTTCGTCCTGGCCTACGAACCCGTCTGGGCCATCGGCACGGGAGAGACCGCCACCCCCGCCGACGCCGGGGAGGCCCACGGGCTCCTGCGGCGCCACCTGCAGGAGCGCCTGGGGGACCGGGCAGCCGCGACCGTCCCCATCCTCTACGGAGGGTCGGTGAAGCCGGAGAATGCGGCAGAGCTCCTGGCCGCCCCGGATGTGGACGGAGTCCTGGTGGGGGGCGCCTCCCTCGACCCCGACAGCTTTGCCCGGATTGCCGGGGCGGCAGCCTCGGGACCGCGATGAGGACTCGGGGGGGCCGTGGCCTCGGAGCCCCCGATTTGGTTGACACCGGGCGCCTGGGAGGTGACTTTTCCAAGCTGGACCGGAACTGGAACCAAGTGACCTTCGGGGTCTTCTCCACATGTATGCTCTGTTTCTGACACTTCTCGTCCTGGATGGGATCTTCCTCTCCGTGGTGATCCTCCTCCAGGCGGGCAAGGGAGGAGGCCTCGCGGCTATGGGCGGCGGCGGCACCGCCACCGATGGCGTGCTGGGTGGCCGCCAGGCCAGCACCTTCCTGGTGCGGGCCACCTGGTGGGCCGGGGGCGCCTTCATGGTGATGGCCCTCATCCTGGCGATCCTCTCCTCGAGGGCCGAGGGCCCCACGCCCATCCTCCTCCAGGACCTTCAGCCCACGGCTCCCGCCCCCGTCCTTCCGGGGTCCGACGTGATTCCTCCCGCCGGGGTCGATCCCGCGCCGGTGGACCCGGGGACCGGCGGTGCCGGAGACCCGGACGGGGCACCCGACGGTCTCTGACGTCCGTCCGGACGCACCCATGACCGGTCCCACCGCCTCCGACCCCCTCCTGTGGAGGCTCGGATGAGCGGTGGTTCCGACTCCCCCGGGGAGGGCCTGGAGCTCTTTCGGGCCTTGGCCCGCGCCCGGGCGGCCGAGGAACGGCTGGAAGCCCTGGTCCGGGACGGCGTCGCTCCCGGTCCGGTCCACCGCTCCCTGGGGCAGGAGGCCGTGGCGGTGGGTGCCGCCTGGGCACTCCGGCGGCGGCAAGATGGGACCGGGGACGTGGTGTCTCCCTCCCACCGAGGCACAGGCGCCGTTCTCCTCTTCAGCCGGGATGCCGTCCCCTACTTCCGTCAGAACCTGGGGCGTGGAACGTCTCCCACCCACGGCCGCGACGGCCTCCTCCGGTGGTCCGACCTCACGCGTGGCCTTCTGGGTCCGGTCTCCCCCCCGGGGTCCACGGTGGAGGTGATGGCCGGGATCACCCTGGCCTTCCGCCTCCGGGGAGAGGACCGGGTGGGGATGGTCTTCGCGGGGGACGGGGCATCCTCCACGGGGGGGTGGCACGAGGGCCTGAACCTGGCCGCGGTCCAGCGGTGCCCCATGGTCCTGGTGGTGGAGGCGAACCGCTGGGCCTACGCCACCCCCACCTCCCGCCAGACCCGGGTGGCGTCCTTCCTGGAGAAGTGCGAAGGGTACGGCATCGCGGGATCCTCGGTGGACGGCACCGACGTGCGGGCGGTGGTGGAGGCGTCCCGGGAGGCCGTGGGCCGGGCCCGGAGGGGAGGGGGGGTGCAGCTCCTGGAGGTCCGAGCCCTCCGGCGGAGCGGTCACGCCCAGGAGGACCCCAGGGAGTATGCGGATCCGGAGGAGTTCCAGGCATGGGAGGCCCGGGACCCCCTGACGGTCCTCCGGTCCCACCTCCTGGAGACCGGACAGGCCGGGCCGGATGCGCTCCGGGAGGTGGAGGCCTCGGCGCACCAGGAGATGGGCCAGGCGGCAGAGCAGGCCCTGGGGGAGCCCGAGGCGGATCCGGACGAGGCCCGGAGGGGCGTCTGGGTCGATGGGGAGACCCCGGCCCCCTGGTACCGCACCCCCGGAGGACGGGCGGCCATCATCGACGACCTGAACACCACAGCGGGGAGGGGGGAGGCGTGAGCGAGGAGCGTCCGGAACATGTGACCCGCACCCGGAGGGGTGAGCCGGTGACCTTCCTGGAGGCCATCTCCGAGGCCCTCTGGGAGGAGATGGAGCGGGACGAGGGGGTGTTCCTCCTGGGAGAGGACATCGGGGTCTACGGCGGTGCGTTCAAAGTGACCCGGGGGTTCCAGGACCGGTTCGGGGGCGACCGCGTCATCGACACCCCCATCTCCGAGGCAGGCTTCACCGGGGCCGCGGCAGGGGCCGCCCACATGGGTCTCCGTCCCGTGGTGGAGATGCAGTTCATGGACTTCATCTCGCCGGCCTACGACATCCTCACCAACTACATCGCCACCTCCCACTACCGGGGGGCCGGACCCCAGCCCCTGGTGGTGCGGGGTCCGGTGGGGGGTGGGAACCGTGGAGGACCGTTTCATTCGCAGAACGTGGAGATGGCCTTCTTCCACACCCCGGGCCTGAAGATCGTCTATCCCAGCACCGCGTACGACGCCAAGGGCCTCCTGAAGGCCGCCATCCGCGACGACGGCCCTGTCATCTTCGAGGAGCACAAGGGCCTCTACCGGGCCCCTCATCTCCGGGAGGTCCTCCCCGACGAGGACTACGTGGTGCGCCTGGGGGAGGCCCGGACCGTCCGGGAGGGGAAGCACCTGACCGTGGTCACCTATGGCATGATGG
>JBJHCB010000375.1:0-2776 GCA_050485805.1 Gemmatimonadota bacterium
CGTGGCGGTGTCGCCGGAGGTCCATCCCACGGCGGTGGTGGCGGGCTCGGCCCGCCTGGGATCCGGGGTGCGCCTCGGTCCCTTCGCCGTGGTGGAGGAGGAGGCGGAGCTGGGAGACGGGGTGGTGGTGGGAGCCCACTCCGTGGTGGGTGCCGGTACCCGGATCGGTGCCGGGACCCTTCTCCATCCCCACGTGGTGGTGTATCCCGGGTCCGAGGTGGGGGCCCGGGTCATCCTCCACGCCGGGGTCCGCCTGGGAGTGGACGGCTTCGGCTACGCCTGGGAGGACGGGGGGCACCGCAAGGTCCCGCAGGTGGGACGGTGCATCGTGGAGGACGACGTGGAGATCGGCGCCAACACCACCGTGGATCGCGGCTCCATCGGGGAGACCCGGGTGGGGGAGGGGACCAAGATCGACAATCTGGTCCAATTGGGGCACAACGTGGTGGTGGGGCGGCGGACCGTGCTGGCGGCCCAGGTGGGTGTGGCGGGTTCCACCCGCATCGGAGATGGGGTCATGGCCGGCGGGCAGGTGGGGATCGGGGGTCATCTGGAGGTGGGGTCCGGGGCCCGCCTGGCGGGTCAGGCCGGGGTGACCGGGGACCTGCCCCCGGGAGCGACGGCCATGGGGATGCCGGCCCGGTCCCGGGGGGAGTTCCTGCGGGGGGTCGCCGCCCAGGGCCGGGTTCCCGACCTCATCCGCCGGATCCGCCGGCTCGAGGCGGCCCTGGAGGCGCGGAAGGAGGAGGGAGGGAGCACGGGGGACTGAAGGTGGAGGGCCATGGGCCGCCCACCTCCCGCGGCGCTTTGGCGCACTCCGGGGATCCTGGAAGAGGGCTCCCCCCGGGGCTCCGAACCGGGGGCCATCGGCCTCCGAAGGTGTTACCTTTGGCGGATGATTCAGGGCCTGTAGGTCCCATTCCCCCCACCCACCGTCCAGGAGCCGGCATCCCGCGATGATCCCCACGCGCCATCACACCGTGGCCGGCCCCGTCACCCTCCGGGGGGTCGGGGTCCATTCCGGGAAGGAGGCGACCCTCACGGTCCGACCCGCAGAGGACGCCGGGGGAATCCGCTTCCGGCGGGTGGACCTGGAGGGCGCCCCCGAGATCCCCGCGGACCTGGAGCACGTCCGGGGGACGGAGCTGGGGACCCGCATCGGGGTGGACGACGAGAACCAGATCCTCACCGTGGAGCACGTGCTGGCCGCCCTCACGGCGGCGGGCGTGACGTCGGCCGTGGTGGAGCTGGACGGTCCCGAGCCTCCCATCCGGGACGGAAGCTTCCAGGACTACATGGATGCCATCGGCCAGGTGGGAACGGTGGAGCTGGAGGCCGAGGTCCCCCTGATCCGGATCCGCCGTCCCCTGCAGGTGGATGCCGGGGAGGGGACCCGCTACGTGGCGACCCCCTGCGAGGGGTTCCACGTGGCCGGAGCCATCGAGTTCAATCACCCGGCCATCGGTCGGCAGTTCGGAAGCTTCCCCATGGATGACGGGCGGTTCCGGCGGGAGATCGCCCCTGCCCGAACCTTCGGCTTCCAGTCCGAGGCGGCGGGTCTCCGGGAGCGGGGCCTGGCCCTGGGGAGTTCGTTGGAGAACACCATCGTGCTGGACGAGACGGGGGTGATGAACGAGGGACTCCGGTTCCCCGACGAGTTCCTCCGCCACAAGCTGGGGGACCTCATGGGGGACCTGGCCCTCCTGGGAGCCAGGGTGGAGGCGCAGATCCTGGCGGAGCGGCCGAGCCACCGGGGGAACGTGGCCCTGGCCCGGGCCCTGGCCCAGGAATCCCGGAGGGACCCCCAGGGCGAGCCCATCGTGGACGCCCAGAAGATCCTCCAGTACCTCCCCCATCGGTTCCCCATGCTCCTGGTGGATCGAATCATCCACTTCGAGGCGGGGAAGCGGATCGTGGGGATCAAGAACGTGACCGTGAACGAGCCCTTCTTCCAGGGCCACTATCCGGGGCATCCCATCATGCCCGGGGTCCTCATCATCGAGGCCATGGCCCAGGTGGGAGGACTCCTCCTCATGGACACCATCGAGAACCCGGACGAGAAGGTGGTCTACTTCATGTCCCTGGACAACGTGAAGTGGCGTCGGCCGGTGACGCCCGGGGACCAGCTGGTCTTCGAGCTGGAGCTCCTCCAGTTCAGGCGGAGCATCTGCCGGATGCGCGGCGAGGGGTACGTGGACGGCAAGCTCGTGGCGGAAGCGGAGCTCATGGCCCGGGTGGTGGACCGGTGACCCGGGAGGCGGCCGGGCTGGGGGAGGCGGTGGAAGTCCACGAGACCGCCATCGTGGACCCGGGCGCGGAGCTGGGCCCCGGGGTCCGGGTGGGGCCACGGGCCATCATCGGTCCCGAGGTCCGCATCGGGGCCGGGACCGAGATCGGCCCCGGAGTACTCGTGGAACGGAACACCGAGATCGGGGAGGGTTGCCGGATCTTCCAGGGCGCCGTCCTGGGGACGGACCCCCAGGACCTGAAGTACGAGGGCGAGGAGAGCTGGCTCCGGGTGGGCGATCGGACCATCGTCCGGGAGTATGCCACCCTGAACCGGGGGACTGCCTGGTCCGGGGAGACGGTGGTGGGAAGCGACTGCCTCCTCATGGCCTACGTCCACGTGGCCCACGACTGCCACCTGGGGAACCACATCATCGTCTCCAACGCCACCCAGATGGCTGGCCACATCACCATCGAGGACTGGGTCATCGTGAGCGGCCTGGTGGCGGTCCACCAGTTCGTCCGCATCGGCGCCCACGCCTTCGTGGGG
>JBJHCB010000376.1:0-2759 GCA_050485805.1 Gemmatimonadota bacterium
TCCTGCACCACCCCCCGGAACCCCTCCCGCTCCACGGCGGAGACGAGCCACCCCTCCAGGGCCGAGGCCAGGGCCTCCTCCCGGGCGGGGGTGAGGACCGCGCCCACCGGCTCGTCGGCCATGCGATCCAGGAGCTCCCGGGTCCGGCGCTCCGCCGAGGCCTCGAAGGCGGGGGAATGGATCCAGACCTGGACGCGGGGGAGGATCTGGTCCACCACCCCCTCCAGCAGGGTCTCCACCTCGGCCAGCACCGGGCCGGGGAGGAGCTCCCTGAGGGAGCCCCGATCTCCTTCCAGGAGCTCCGACAGGAACGCCGAGAGCCTGCGGTCGAAGGCCTCGCGGAACTCCCGGTCCGCCAGGATCCGGGCCAGGTCCTCCTGGGTGAGGAGTCGGTGTCCCACCGTCCGCCCCACGGCGGCCGCCAGCCGGGCCTGGTTCTTGGGGATGGCGCCGTGGAGGAAGCGGAGCCGGAAGGGTCCCAGGCGGGGGGGCTCGTAAGGGTGGAAGAGCATCCAGACGGCCACCGTGTTGGTGAGGCCGCCGGCCAGGCTCCCCGCCAGGACGGTGAGGAGCGCCCGGAGGAGCTCGGGATTCACGCCCGTGGCCTCACCACTGGAGGTGCCGCACCAGGCCCTGGACCGGGAAGGTCTCCCCCATGATCCGCACCTCCCCCTCCACCTCGAAGAAGGCGGAGACGGGAAGGAGGGGCCCCTCGCCCGTCCCGGCGGACAGGTGGGAGCTCACCGACCGGAATTCCCCTTCCACCTCTCCCCCGGGGGTGGAGAGGGTCCACTCCGACGGGATGTCCCGGCGGGCCGGCTCGAAGGCCCGGACCTCCTCCCAGGTCACCTCCACCTCGGGCCAGGGCTGCTGCTGGAAGGCCACCCGGCTCCAGCCGCGGAAGGATCCCGGCGAACGGGTGGGGGGGAGGGGGAGCCGCTCCTCCAGGAGGAGCTGGACGCCGTCGCCCCCGTGGAGGACCATCCAGTCCCCCGGAGGGGATCCCTCCTCCCAGACCCGGAGGAGATCCAGGACGAACCCGGCCACCGCGCCGGAGGGGAAGGTGGCGATCCCCCGGTGGAGGCGGAAGGTGGAGCCGTCGGGGTTTCCCCACTCCGCCAGGAACTCCCCCGGGGCCAGCTCCAGTTCCCGGGGACCTTCCCGGAAGAGGAGGCGCTCCACCACGTCGTCCCGGCCCACCACCAGCCGGACGGGTCCCCCGGGGATGACCCGCGCCGCCCCCCCGGTGGTGGGGGTCTGGAGGGTATCCCGGTGGAGGGCCTCCCAACTCCCGCGCCGCCCCAGCCAGAGCCCCCGGTCCCGCACCGCCACATCCCCCCGGGACCGGGATCGGAAGGCCCAGGGGACGAGGACGGTGGAGTCCCCCGGGAGGGAGAGGAAGACGAGCGCCCGCTCCTGCGTGGACGGGTCCCAGGGCACCTCCGCCGGAAGGTCGACGGTGGGGAAGGGGAGGTCCACGGCGCTCTCTCCGGGCTCCTCCCCCTCTCCCCCGCACGCCCCCAGGACCAGGGCCAGGGAACCCCCCGCCAGGACCAGGGCCGGGAAGGCCCTCCACCCACGCCCGGGCCGGACCCGGCGCCCGCTCCGGCCCCTGCCGGGGCTCCCGGTGGATCGGTGGGGCCGATCCCGGGTCGGGCTGCGGCGGAAGGGGAAGGAGGAGACGGGCAAGGGATGCCTCCCGCGGGGCGTGGATGGGTGCCGGGGCGGTGGGGGACGGCGCGGACGGGGTGTGGCGAACGGGCGTCCGGGACGGCGGCGGAAGGAAGGTAGCGGACGACTTGCCGGGGTGGGAGGGCACTCCTATGTTCGGCTCCGCTTTTTCCCCGTCCTTCCGCCCTTTCGGGTGCCCTGCCCATGCAGCTCTACACCAAGATCCTCCTGGGGCTCATCCTCGGGACCGTCTTCGGATTCGTGGCCAACGTGGCCGGGATCACCTGGCTCCAGAACTTCTTCATCGCCCTGGAGCCCATCGGGACTGCCTTCATCCGGGTCATCACCATGGTGGTGGTCCCCCTGGTGGTGGCGAGCCTCATGGTGGGGACCGCCTCCCTGGGGGACCTGGCGAAGCTGGGGCGGATCGGGGGGAAGACGGTGGTCTACTACCTCTGCACCACCGCCGTGGCCGTGACCATCGGGCTCCTGGTCTCCAACCTGGTGCGGCCCGGCTCCCGCATCGACGCCACCACCCGGGACGCCCTCTCCTCGGAGTTCGAGGGACAGGCCGAGGGGGCCATGGTCCTGGCGGAGGAGGCGCCGTCGGTGGTCCAGACCCTCCTCAGCATCATCCCCCGGAATCCGGTGGAGGCGGCGGCGAACCTGGAGCTCCTCCCCCTCATCTTCTTCACCATCGTGTTCGCCGCGGCAGTGAGCGTCATCGCCCCGGAGCGCAGGGAGGCGGTGATCACCTTCTTCGAGGGGGTGAACGACGCCAGCATGGTCCTCATCGACTGGATCATGAAGACCGCTCCCTACGCCGTCTTCGTCCTCATCGCGGCGGTGGTCTCCCGCTTCGGGCTGGACCTCCTCCAGAGCCTCCTCCTGTACTCCCTCACGGTGGTGGTGGGGCTCCTCCTCCACCTGGCCATCACGTACGGGATCGCCGTGCGGTTCCTGGCGGGGCTCAGCTTCCCCACCTTCCTGCGGCGGGTGGCCAAGGCCCCCCTGGTGGCCTTCTCCACCTCCTCGTCCAACGCCACCCTCCCGGTGACCATGGAGACGGCGGAGCAGGAGATCGGGGT
>JBJHCB010000377.1:0-2744 GCA_050485805.1 Gemmatimonadota bacterium
CCGGCATCGGCGGAAGTGGACGGACCGGAAGGTGGAGAAGCTGGACTACGCCATGTCCTGCTTCCTCCTCTACCTGGGGACCCGGAAGCAGTACCCCGCCCTGGAGCACCACACCCTCATCCTCACGGAGCGCTACAAGGGGCTCCTGGAGGACATCTTCCGGAAGAAGATCCTCCCCGAGGACTTCTCCATGTACCTCCACGTCCCCACCCGGACCGATCCCTCCATGGCGCCGGAGGGGTGCGAGAGCATGTACGTCCTGATTCCCGTGGCCAACCTCCGGTCGGGCCTGGACTGGGAGGCCCTCCGGCAGCCCTTCGCCGACACCGTCATCGACGTCCTGGAGGAGTGGGGGATGGAGGGGCTCCGGGAGAACCTGGAGGTCCTCCACATCATGGATCCCATCGACTTCCGGGATCAGCTCAACTCCCTCCATGGGAACGCCTTCGCCATCGTGCCGAAGTTCACCCAGACCGCCTGGTTCCGGCCCCACAACCGGAGCGAGGACGTGAAGGGGCTCTACCTGGTGGGAGCCGGGACCCATCCGGGGGCCGGGGTGCCGGGGGTCTTCCTCTCCGCCGAAGCCACGTACGGGTGCATCGCCCGGGACGTGGGGCTTCCGGACCAGTGGGACTGGGACGAACCCGGTCGGGTGGAGTGGGAGCCCGGCGAAGGGGTGCACGGCGGGGCGGAATCACTGGGTTGAGCGGATCCCGCGGACGCCGGGGCGACCCGGGTGCCGGCCCGGGATCACGCCTCCCGGAGCACCTCCCGGGCCGCCCGGGCTCCCGCCACCAGCGCCCCGTTCAGGGAGGCGTTCTCCCGATGGTCCCCCGCCACGAAGAGGCCCGGGGCGAGGCGCACAGGACGGGAGGGCGGGTCCATCCGCTCCGGCGTCTGCAGGGGTTGGCCATGTCGGATGTGGTAGCTGCGCAGGAGGCGCCAGGCATCCACCCTCCGCCCGAACCACCCGGCCAGCTGCGTCCGGGCGGCGGTTTCCAGCGCTTCCGTGTCCGGTTCCCGGCTCCCGTTCACCCCGGGCCAGTGGGGTCCCCCGGGAAGGAGGGTCACGGAGATCAGGGCGCGCCCGGGAGGCGCGTACTCCGGCGCCACTTCCGAGAGGACGGCCAGATGGTTCACCGGGCCGCTCCCCTCTCCGTTCAGGACCAGGATTCCCTCCTTCACCGGGGCTTCCGGCGCATCGTAGTAGAGGCAGAGGACCGGCCGTGATCCCGGATCGGGAAGGCGGTCGCCCAGGAGGCGGGCCGCCTCGGGCCCCTCGGCCGCCACCACCACCGACCGGGCCTTCACCCCCTCTCCGTCCACGGTCCGTACCTCTCCCGGGGCCACCGCGGCCACCCGGGCCCCCGTGCGGACGGTGCCGGGGGGAAGCCGGTCCGCGAGCTGCCGGGGGAGCGCCTCCATTCCACGGGCCGGGACCGAAGTCCTCCCCTGGGCGAAGGTGCGGAAGTAGAAGCGGAAGAGCCGGGCGGACACCTGGAGAGTGGGGTCCAGGAGCACCCCTCCCAGGAAGGGTCGGAAGAAGCGCTCCACCATCTGGGAGGAGAACCCCATGCCGGCCAGCTCCTCCAGGGTGGAACCGGCGGGATCGGAGAGGAGGGCTTCCACGGGACGGTCCTCCAGGCGCTTCCGGAGGACGGCCACCTTCACCTTGTCCGCCACGGAGCCCACCGGGGCGCAGACGGAGCGGAGCGCGTCCGCCATCTCCTGGGTCGGGTCCGCCAACCGATGGAACGCCCCCTCGGTGCGAACCAGGGCGCCGGGGTAGAAGGGCCGGAGCTCCAGGGCGTCCAGGTCGAGGCGCCTTCGGCATTCCGGATACGCTTCCAGGAGTACCTGGAAGCCCCGGTCCAGGCGGAATCCATCCACCTCGTCGGTCCGGACCCGCCCTCCCACCCGGTCCGAGGCCTCCAGGAGGAGGACCGACCGACCGGCCGAGGTGAGGTCCAGGGCACAGGCGAGCCCCGACAGCCCGCCCCCCACCACCACTGCATCCAGCTCCGACATGGCCGCTCGTCCTCCTCTTCCATCCCCCGTCCACCCCTGGGCGGCGAGTGGGGGATACACGAATCCCTGGACCGCCCCCCCTGGAGAGGGGGCCGGCGGGAGTCGTGGTCCGGCCAGAACCCCCCAGGAGCGTCCAGGATCCCCCGTCCGTGTGTCGCTCCGGCCCGGGATGGTCTGCCCGGGGCCGGTTCCCCTAGATTGCACCGGATATGGGCATTTTCCCAAACACCTTCCGTGGGAGGATCCTCGTCCTCGGGATCCTCTCCCTCGCCCTGGTCCTGGGGCTCTTTGCGCTGGAGGTGATCCGGGAGACGCAGGGCTCCCTGTCCGCCGCCCGGCAGGAGGTCGTGGACCTGTCGGACGGCGTGGTCCGGGAACTCGATCGCTGGGTGGGGGATGCGGCCCAGATCGCACACCGGCTCTCCCTCGATCCCGCCGTGCAGTCCATGGACCCCGCGGGGTGCGGAGCCAGGCTCCGCGAGGCGGGAGCGTTGCTTCCGGGTGCCCCCTCCCTTCTCGTGGTGGATGCGGTGGGGCGTCGCGTCTGCTCCAACTCGGGGTTGGGGGGCGGGGGCGATCCGGTCCAGGACCGTCCCTGGTTCCGGATGGTCCGGGACGAGGGGCGCTTCGTGGTGGCGCCCCCCGGGCCTCCCCTCGTTCCTCCTCCGGGCTTCCGCCCGGAGGAGGGGGAAGGGACGGGGGAGGTGGCCCTGGCC
>JBJHCB010000378.1:0-2731 GCA_050485805.1 Gemmatimonadota bacterium
GGTCGTTTCCGCTCACGTCCGGCTTGTTCCCCACGGAGATGAAGTTCCGGATCCCGATCCCGTATTCGGCGGCGTAGTCCAGGATCGTCACCCCCATGGCGCCGGACTGGCTCAGGAAGCTGACCCCGCCCGGGGGGGGCATGGTGGGAGCGAAGGTGGCGTTCAGGGAGTGGGCGGGGTCCGTGTTCAGGAGCCCCATGCAGTTCGGACCCACCAGACGCATCCCATGGCGGCGGATCCGCTCCATCAGGCGCGCCTCCCGGCGAGCCCCCTCCTCCCCCGTCTCCCGGAAGCCGGCGGAGATGACCACCACCGCAGGTACCCCTTTGCTTCCGCAATCGTCCACGGCGTCCAGGACGGCCTCCTTCGGAACCGTGATCACCGCCAGATCCACGTCCCCGGGGATCTCCCGAACGGACTTCCAGGCCGGGAGGGAATGGACGAAGCGGGCGGCGGGGTTCACCGGATAGACGGCCCCCTGGAATCCATGGCGAACCAGATTGTCCACCACCTGCCACCCCACGGTGCCCGGGACACGACCCGCACCGATGACCGCCACCGACGAGGGCTTGAAGAGGGGAGTGAGGGGCGGGGGCATGACCTGGGACGGGACGGAGAGGACGGGGGTTGCGGTCCGCGGTGCGGCCCGGAACCGGAGGACGGGGGGTAGAGTAACCCGCCACGAGGACCCGGTCCACGCCGGGATCCGGCCCGACCCGACCCGTCCCGGCCCTCCCCTTCCCCTCAACCCGCTCCTCCCATGCCCGTCACGCGTCTCCACCGGGTCCTCCGCTTCCACGCCGTCCACCGGTATGAGCGAGGGGACTGGTCCGCCGAGGAGAATGCCCGGGGATTTGGCGAGCTCACCCGCCCCCACGGCCACGACTACGCCATCCGGGTGACGGTCTCGGGGGAACCCGACCCAGGGACGGGGTTCCTGGTGGATCTGGGCGCCCTGGACGCCGTCCTGCAGGGGGAGCTCCGTTCGGTGCTGCACGGGTCCGACCTGAACGAGCTCCTGCCCGCGGTGCGCCAGGGAGGGGAGCAGCCCTCCTGCGAGGCGGTGGCCCATTGGGCCTGGTCGCGGATCCAGGGACGCCTCCCCCCCGGGGTGGAGCTGGAGCGGGTCCAGGTGTGGGAGAGCGACGAACTGGGGGCCGAAGTCGCTTCGAGTTGAGGCGGGGCGCGCCAGGGTCGGGGCCGGCACGAAGTGGCGCCCGTGGCCGGCCTCCCGCATCTTCCCCCGGACCTCGGGTCCCCTGGGCCCTCCGCTGGCGCCTTCCCCCCGGAACTCCCCGGAGTCCATGTCCCATCCGTCCGAACCTCCTTCCGGAACGCCTCCACCTGCCGCTTCGCCCCCGCGTCCCGTTCCGGTTCGGCGTTCCTTGGAGGAGGAGGCAGCGACGGGTGGGACGTCCTCCGGAGAGGCTCCCCCCGGGTCCGTGGGGACCCCTCCCCCGGTCCCCCGAGACCCGCGGAACGAGCAGGCGGAGGCGGAGGCGGAAGTAGAGGTGGACGGCCATCGCTGGAGGGTCCGGGTGGCCGGGCGGGTCAAGGCCGGGCATTCCGGAGATGCCGGCGCTCCGCTCCTTCTGCTGGCCTTCCGGCGGGGCGAGGACGACCCTCCGGAGCGAGAGGCGTGGGTCCCCGGGATCCAGCTCCAGCAGGTGGGCGAGGACGCCCTGGCCGAAGCCTTCCACCGCTCCCGACCCTGGTCCCCCCCCACCGAGGAGAGAGGGGAGGGGCGAAGGGCGCGGGGGAGGGGGGAGGGTTCCGGTCGCTCGCCCTCCCCGCCCAGGGGTCGTTGATCGTGTCGGCATGACACGCCGGCCTGTGTCGAATCGACACGGGTCGCCCTCCACGCCTCTCCGTGTGCCCGGAGTCCACCCTCCGTAGTTGGCGTCGTAAGCTCATGTGGGATGATGAGTTGGTTGCTCGGGCGCGCGGCGGCGCGGCCGCCCCCGGAACGGTATGCTTCCTGCCCATCCTCCAGTCGGCAGGCAGAGTCACGCCGAACCGATCCGAAAGCCCGAGCCTGCGCGGGCGGATCGGGTCTTCTGGAGAGGAGTCAACATGGACCGGCAGCATAGGGTCCGGCGCAGCCGGGGGGTGCGGAAGGGACGGTGTGGTGGGGACGCTCCCGGAATCGTGATCCTGGACGGGGGGCAGGGGTCCCGTTCCGATCGGGAGGGCCCCAAGGTTCGGGCCTTCCTGTACGGGGAGGAGATGCCCGCCACGCCCACCCTGCCCTTCGGGCGCTGGAAGGCCGCTTCGTAACCCAGCATCCATCCGCTGTCCGGGGAGGGTCGCTCCACCCCGGTTTCGTGAAGGGCGTCGCGGGACCTCCCCTGGGAGGTCTCCGGCGCCCTTCGCCGTCTCCCCAGGGGCCCACCCTCCTGCCGGGCTCCAGGTCGGGGTTCCAGGGCGGCAAGCCTTTCCTCCGTCCCGGGTTGGTGACAGGTTCCAGAATCCTCCTTCGCCCTGTCACCGACGGGGCCGAAGGGGTGGGTCCAGACGGATCTCAACAGGAGCACCGGTCCCGGTGTCTAGTAAGGATGAGCAGGGTGGGGCCACGGACGGAGCCCTTGTGGCTGCGGCCCGTGACGGGGATGCGGAGGCGTTCGCCGAACTGGTTCGCCGATACCGCCGGGCTGCGTATTCCGTGGCCCTGGGGGTGATCGGTCGGCACGAGGACGCGGAAGACGCTGCCCAGGAAGCCTTCCTGGTGGCG
>JBJHCB010000379.1:0-2724 GCA_050485805.1 Gemmatimonadota bacterium
TGCCTCCTCCCCGGGAGCAGGCCACTGGAGCCGGCCCCTGAGGGGAAGGAGGCCCCGGAGTTCGCGCACGGCACGGAACCGGGTCATCCGGGATCGGTTCACCAGGCGGAGCTGCACCGGCGACTCCTCGATGCGTCGGGCGTGGGGAGCCGTGGCCGAGAGAAGCTCCAGGTTGGAGGCCCATCCCCCGTCCAGGGCGGGAGCGAGGACCTGCCCCCCCTCGTCCTCCCGGAACGCCTTCTTCAGGACCACGATCCGGTAGGCCCGGAACCCGGAGAGGGGATCGGAAACGGGCGCGCCCCGGAGCCCCCGGCCCAGGAGGACCCCGGCCAGCCACCGGGAAACCCGGACCGGCCTGGGAAGGAGGTCTCCCTCGCCTGCCCTGGACCCCACCACCAGGTCGGCCCCCCCCTCGATGGCCTTCACCATGGGGACCAGGTCCGCGGGGTTCTCGGTGAAGTCGGCCTGGAGGGTCACCGCCACGTCCCGCTTCGGATAGTCCGTGAGGCGGGCCACCTCCCGGAGGAGGCGCTCCAGGGCGGGTCCGTAGCCGAGCCGCTCCTCGCTCCGCATGGGACGCAGGGGAAGGACCCGGCGGTACCGCTCCAGGGCCGCTGCGGTGCCGTCGGTGGAGGCGTCGTCCAGGACCAGGACCTGGTAGTCCCGGCCGAACCCGGCCATGACCTTCCGGATCTTCCAGAGGAGGACCCCGATGGTCTTCTCCTCGTTGTGGACCGGAATGGCGATGAAGATCAAGGAAGGCTCCTCACTGGAGGGGCGGGGGATCGGACCCGGGGCCCTGCCCCGGTCCGGGAGCCCGAAGGATGCGGGGATCCTGGTCGTTGGTACCGACGGCGCCGGGGGTCAGTTCCTCCGCCCCCCCCTGGGGGGGCCTCGTCTTCCAACGCCTGTGGGGCCAGAAGTACTGGTCCGGGGCCTCCCGAACCGCCTCCTCCAGGGCCGTCATGTAGGCCTGCAGGAAGGTCCGGTCGTCGGCCTCCGGGTCCCCGCTGTCCGGAAGTTCCAGGGGACGCAGGGTGATGCGGTATCGGGCCCTGGATCCCGGGAGGGCCCGACTGGTGCCCACCACGACCCGGGCCCCGGTTCGGCGGGCCAGGGTGGCAGGCCCCCGGGTGGTGGCGGCGGGATCCCCGAAGAACGCCACGAAGACCCCTCCCTCCCGGACGTTCTGGTCCGCCACCAGCGCCACGGCCCGGGGCTCCCGGAGCGCCCGCAGGAGGGGACGGACCCCTTCGTCGCGATAGACCACCCGCATCCCCAGACGCTCCCGGGTGGCCCGGAGTCGTCGGTCGAAGAGGGGGTTGGACTGCCGGCGCCCCACCACGTCCAGGGGGATGTCCCGCACCGCCAGGGCGGCCCCCCCGATCTCCCAGTTCCCCAGGTGGCCGGTCAGGACGATGACCCCCCGGTCCTCCGCCAGGGCCTCCCGCACCGCCTGAAGCCCCTCCACCTCGGTGCGCTCCCAGACCTCCCCATGACCCAGCCCCGCCAGCCGGAGGAGCGCCACTCCCTCCCGCCCGATGTGGGAGAAGGCCGCCGCCGCCATCCGGCGTCGCCAGGTTTCCGACGCCTCGGGAAACGCCCGGGTCAGATTCTCCAGGACCACCCGGTGGCGGATCCGGAGGAGCACGCCCGCGGTCCACCCCAGGAGCCGCCCCAGCGAGAGGGCGATCTCCTCGGGAAGGACCCGGATGGCGGCGCCGATCCCCGCCACCAGGACCGCCTCCACCCGATGCCCCACCCGCACCCGCCGCTCCCGGGTCACGGCACCGGGGTCTCGGAGGGTGGGACGGGCCCTGCCCGGGGGGCGGCGGCCCCCGTGGGCGGGGCGCTCCCCCCCGCCCGGGCGAACTGGAGGTCGTGGAGGTGACGGTAGAGCCCTCCCTCCCCCATCAACTCGCCGTGCCGTCCCTCCTGCACCACCCTCCCGGCATCCATCACCAGGATCCGATCCGCCTTCTGGATGGTGGACAGGCGGTGGGCGATGACGAAGACGGTGCGTCCGGCGAGAAGCCGCTCGATGGCCTCCTGCACCAGGCGCTCCGATTCCGAATCCAGGGCCGAGGTGGCCTCGTCCAGGATGAGGATGGGGGGATCCCGGAGGATGGCCCGGGCGATGGCGATGCGCTGCCGCTGTCCCCCGGAGAGCTGGGTCCCCCGCTCCCCCACCACCGTATCGTACCCCTGGGGGAGGGCCTGGATGAAGTCGTGGGCGTGGGCGGCCCGGGCGGCCCGACGGATGGCCTCGTCCTCCACCGGTCCCTCCATCCCGTAGGCGATGTTGGCCCGGACGGTGTCGTGGAAGAGGACCGTCTCCTGGGAGACGATGCCCAGGTGCTCCCGTACCGACACGATGGAGAAGTCCCGGATGTCCTCTCCGTCCACCAGGATCCGTCCTTCCGTGGGCTCGTAGAAGCGCCCCAGGAGGTCCACGAGGGTCGTCTTCCCCGCCCCGCTGGGTCCCACCAGCGCCGTCACCGAGCCGGCCGTGGCGCGGAAAGTCACCTCCCGGAGGACGGGTTCCCCGGGGCGGTAGGCGAAGGAGACCCCCTGGAAATCGATGGCCGTGCGGACCCCGGGGAAGGGACGGACCCCGGGCCGGTCCCGGATCTCGACCGGTGCGTCCAGGAACTCGAAGACCCGCTCCGCCGCCACCAGGCCGGGCTGGATGATGGCCGGCAGCTTCCCCAGGTACTTCACCGG
>JBJHCB010000380.1:0-2682 GCA_050485805.1 Gemmatimonadota bacterium
CTTCCAGTCCACCCTGCGGGAGTGGGGATGGACGGAGCTGGGGCACGTCATCCCCTGGACCCTCCGGAGCCACGTGGACCCGGGGGAGATCCGACGGGACGAGGGGGAGATGCTCCTTCTCCCCAACTTCCGTCTCCCCACCCTCATCCACACCCGGAGCGCCAACGCCAAGTGGCTCTACGAGCTCAGCCACCGGAACCCGGTCTGGCTCCACCCGTCGGACGCCGAGCGGCTGGGAGTGACCACCGGGGACCTGGTGCGGGTGGACACGGAGATCGGGCACCTGGTGGACCGGGTCTGGATCACCGAGGGACTCCGCCCGGGGGTCCTGGCCCTGAGCCACCACCTGGGCCGATGGAGGCTCAAGGAGGGGGACGGGGTGAATCCCAGCACCTCGAGCCTGGTGCGCCTGGAGCGCCCTTCGGAGGGGGTCTGGCGGATCCGGGTGGTGAAAGGCGCCGGTCCCTACGAGAGCTTCGACCCGGACACCCAGCGGGTGTGGTGGCACGACGTGGGGGTTCACCAGAACCTCACCCACGGCGTCCATCCCGACCCCATCAGCGGCGCCCATTGCTGGCACCAGAAGGCGGTGCGGGTGCGGAAGGCGGAGGCGGGGGAGGAGCTGGGCGACGTGGTGGTGGACACGGCGAAGTCCATGGAGATCTATCGCCGGTGGAAGGCCATGGCCCGCCCCGCTCCGGAGCACAGCCCCGACGGGACGCGGCGCCCCT
Source organism: Gemmatimonadota bacterium (assembly GCA_050485805.1). Taxonomy (GTDB): domain Bacteria; phylum Gemmatimonadota; class Gemmatimonadetes; order Longimicrobiales; family Gaopeijiaceae; genus T3Sed10-66. Next base: position 732 of record JBJHCB010000380.1, read on the forward strand.
GCTGGCTCAAGCGGCCCCTGGCTCCCGAGGAGGCGGCGTGGCGCCTTCCGGACGATGGGATCACGCCTTCCGGAGGATGACCACCCGGTAGCGGAGGAATCCCTTCCGGATCCCCACCTGGAGGGCGTTTCCCCCGATCATGTTGGCGAAGAAGGGGACCGACACGAGCCCTGCCCGCCGGAAGAGGGGGGCCAGGAGGGCGATGATCCGGTCCCGGGGGCGTCCTGGGCGGATCAGCGGGGTGAGGTCCGAACGGGAGATGGGCTCGAAGCCCACCTCCAGGGCCGCCGACTCGAGCGCCTCCAGGGTGCACAGGCTTCCCAGGCGCCACCCCGCCTCGAACTCCCGGACCCGTCGGAGCTCCCTCGCATCCAACGCGTCCCGGGGACGGGCCAGGAAATCGTCCACCACCACCAGGAGTCCGCCGGGGCGGAGGTGCCGGTGGGCCGTGGCCAGGAAGGGTTCCGGAGCGGTGGCGTGGACGAAGGATTCCACGGCCACCGCCACGTCCACCTCCATCCCCAGCTCCAACCCATGGAAATCCCCCTGGACGAAGCGGCAGCGGTCGTGGAGCCCCCGTTCCCGGGCCAGCCGCCGGGCCACCTCCACCTGGCGCGGGCTGAGGGTGACCCCGTGGAGCCGGGCGTTGGGGAAGGCCCGGGCCAGGTGGAAGAGGGTGCCGCCCACCCCGCACCCCAGGTCGAGGATGGCGTTGGGGGAGGCCGCACCCTGTCCAGCCAGGGCCTCGGCGATCCAGCCGTTGATGTAGTCGGCCGCTCCCCGGGCGTCGGTGATGCCCGGCCCCCAGAGGGCCCGGTGGATGGCCACGCTCTCCCGGCTTCCCCCGAAGCGGAGGAAGCGACCGGTGTTCCGGTCGTAGTAGCGGGCCACCGTGTTCGCCCGGGAGGGGCCGGAAGGAGGGGGCGCGGGGGGTCGGGTCATGGGAGGTTCACCACCCCGGCGGCCCTGGCTTCGTTCCGCAGGGCCCCCCGGCCCGGGTCCCTGGCCCCGGGAGCCCGGGGGACGACCGGATGAAGGGGCGGTGGTGGCGGAGGGGCCGGGCCCAGCCCCCCTCGGCCCCGTGGAGGGATGGGAGGCGGCCCTCGACCCGGACGTGGCCTCCCTCTGGGCCCGGTGGGGGGCGCGGGCCGGGCTCGTGCTGGTGGACATCCCCGTGGGTCTTCCGGACGGGGGGGCGGAACGGGCGTGGGACCGGGAGGCCCGCAAGTCCCTGGGGCCCCGGCGGAGCAGCGTCTTCCCTGCCCCCTGCCGGGCCGTGCTGGATGGAGGCCATGGACTGGCCCGAGGCGTCCCGGGTGAACCGGGAACGGACGGGACGGGGGCTCCGTCGCCAGAGTTGGCACCTGGTTCCGAAGATCCGGGACGTGGACGCGCTCCTCCAGGAGGTGCGTGGGGCGCGGGGTCGCCTCCGGGAAGCCCATCCCGAGGTCCTCTTCCATGCCCTGGGTTCCTCCGCTCCCCTCCCCCGTCAGATCCTGTCGGCGGCGCTGGCAGCCCATCCGCGGCGCCTCCTGGCCCGGGATGACGTGGTGGACGCCCTGGCCGGGGCCGTGGCGGCCTGGGTCGGCAGGATGGGGCTCCGCACCCTCCCGGCCCGTCCCCCCCGGGACGGTCGCGGACGTCCCATGGAGATGGTGGTGCCGGGGACTCCCGATCGCTGAGGGGCTACCCGTCCCTTTCCGATCCCCCCGCTCCCAGGCCCACCCTGACGCGGGACCGGTGGGTGCCCCCCTTCTCCGAGACGGCGCGCACCTCCACCTCCCCCGTGCCCTCCACGAGCCACTCCACGGTGGCCGTGTTCCGCCCCCCGTACGTCAGGGCCGGGAAGAGGTCCCGGACCACCACCGGGGGAGAGCCCTCCAGATGGCCCACGCTTCGCCGGGCCTCTCCGGAGAGGAGGGTGACCCCGTCGCCTGTCTCCAGGACCACG
>JBJHCB010000381.1:0-2679 GCA_050485805.1 Gemmatimonadota bacterium
CTCCAGGGAGGCCTCGAAGCCGGCCGCATCCCCTGGATCGGTGACGGGGGAAAGGGGGACCTCCTCCGCCAGTCGCTCCAGGAGGCGATCCACCACGGAGGCCACCGCCACCCGGGCACCCGCCTCCGGGATCAGGAGGAGGACCTGCGTGCCCGGCCGGGGGAGGGGGATCACGAGGAAGGTCCGTTCCCCGGCCTCCACCTGGATGCGGGCCCGTCCCGGATCGCCGGAGGCCTCCGAGAGGCGGGCGCCCGAGGCGTGGATCGCCGCCACCAGGGCGGCCATCTTCCGGAGCCGGGCGGGGTCTTCCACCCCGCGGCTCTCCACCACCCGTCCCGCCCGGTCCACCAGGACCAGCGCTTCCAGCCCCGACACGTCCCGCAACTCGGGGAGGAGGGGAGGGGAGTCCCTCACGGCGACTCCCCCCGAGCCCACCCGGCGGCCTCCGCCAGGTCGACGGGGAGGGGGGCCTCCCACGTCACCACCTCCCCCGTGGTCGGATGCCGGAAGGCCAGGCGGTGGGCGTGGAGGAACTGTCGGGGCACCCGCCGGGCCAGCTCCCGGGCCCACTCCCGGTTGGGTCCCCCCATCCCCCGCTCCCACCCCCCACCGTAGAGGGCATCCCCCACCACGGGGTGCCCCCGGTGGGCCAGGTGGACCCGGATCTGGTGGGTCCGCCCCGTCTCCAGGGAGAGCTCCAGGAGTTCCGCTGCGGGCCATCGCTCCAGGACCCGGGCCCGGGTGACGGCCCGCCGCCCCCCTTCCACCACCCCCATCCGCTTCCGATCCCGGGGGTCCCGGGCCAGGGGCGCGTCCACCAGGAAGGGAGACTCGGGTAGGTGTCCCCAGGCCGCCGCCAGATACAGTCGCCGCACCTTCCGGCGTTTCAGCGCCTGGGAGAGGGCCCGGTGGGTGGCGTCGTCCTTGGCCACCACCAGGAGCCCGGAGGTGTCCCGGTCCAGGCGGTGGACGATCCCCGGGCGGAGGGCGCCCCCGATTCCCGCCAGGTCCCGGACATGGTGCAGGAGGGCGTTCACCAGGGTCCCGGAGGGATGGCCGGGGGCCGGGTGGACCACCATCCCCGCCGCCTTGTTCACCACGGCCAGGTGGGCGTCCTGGTAGACGATGTCCAGGGGAAGGTCCTGGGGCTCCGCGCTGAGTCGCACCGGGGGGGGGATCTGCACCTCGATCCGGTCGCCTGCGGCCAGGGGCTCGGCCTTTCGGGGCGAGGCGTCGTTCCAGAGCACCCGCCCCCCCTCCACCAACCGGACCACCCGGGTGCGGGAGAGCTCGAGTTCCCCGGCCAGCCATCGGTCCAGGCGCTCCCCCTCCGCGTCGGCGGGGACCACCAGCTCGCGCCGGAGGAGTCCGGAACCGGGGGGCGGAAGGCGGGTCATGTCCCGAGCCTCACCCCACCCGACCCAGGGCCACCCGGACCCGGAGATCGTCCACCTCGTCCTCGAGGGCCGAGGGGAGCTCCGCCACCGCATCGGCTCCGGTCCGGAGCTCCACGGCCAGGGTCTCCCCGGTGATGAAGGCCTCGAAGCTCCGGGCCGCCTCCGTCACCCGGTCCGGCCCGTCCACCGCCAGCCGGATCCGATGCGTGATCTCGAGCCCCGCATCCTTGCGCAGCCGCTGGATGCGGTTCACCAGCTCCCGGGCCATCCCCTCCACCCGGAGCTCATGGTCCAGGGTGGGGTCCAGGGCCGCCGTGTGGCCGTTCTCCGCCTTCACCACCAGGTCCCCGGTGGCCTCCTCCACCACGTCCAGCCAGTCGGGCTCCACCGAGACCTCCGCCCCTCCCACCGTCACCGCCACCGGATCCCCCCGGCGGAAGGCCGCCAGCTCCTCCTGGGAGAGGGCCCGGAGGGCATCGGCGGCCCGGTTGCTCTCCTTCTGGAACCGGGGACCCAGCACCCGGAAGTTGGGCCGGGGGGAAAGGGAGACCAGGGCTTCCGCGGAATCCAGGACGGCCACCTCCTTGACGTTCAGCTCGTCCCGGAGGAGCTCCAGGACCTCCTCCCGGGGGCGGAGCCCGTCGGGGAGGACGGCGTGGAGGGTCCGGAGGGGCTGGCGCACCCGGATGCGTACGTCCTCCCGGGCGGAACGGCCCAGGGAGACCAGGGTGCGGACCCCCGCCATCTCCTCCTCCAGGGCCCGGTCCAGGAGACCCTCGTCCACCCGGGGGAAGGGAGCCAGGTGAACGCTCTCCCCCCCGGTGAGGGCCCGGTGCAGCCAATCGGAGAAGAAGGGGGTCACCGGCGCCGTGAGGCGGGCCACCGTCCCCAGCGCCTCGTGGAGGGTGCGGAAGGCCGCGCGGGCGTCCGCCGGGTCGGTGTTCCCCCAGAACCGCGCCCGGGAGCGGCGGACGAACCAGTTGGAGAGGTCCTCGTTCACGAAGTCGGCCACCTGCCGGTAGGCCCGGGTGAGCTGATACCCCTCGAGCTCGGCCCCCGCCTCGGCCACCAGGCGGTGGAGGCGGGAGAGGAGCCACCGGTCCAGGACGGGGCGGTCCCCGGGGGCGGGGTCGGCCTCGGAGGGGACCCACCCCTCCACATTCCCGTACAGGGCGAAGAAGCGGTAGGTGTTCAGGACCGTGTCGAAGAGGCGCCGGGCCGACTCCCGTACCCCCTCGGGGTCGTAGCGCTTGGGGAGCCAGGGGTTGGAGACGGTGATGAG
>JBJHCB010000382.1:0-2660 GCA_050485805.1 Gemmatimonadota bacterium
ACCGGGTCTTGTAGTCCAGCGTCCTCATCTTCCACGAAAGGTAGTGGGGATCCACCGGGATGCAGTGTCCTCCCAGCCCCGGCCCCGGGGTGAAGCGCATGAAGCCGAAGGGCTTCGTATCCGCCGCGTCGATGACCTCCCAGATGTCCACCCCCAGCCGGTCCGCGATCTGGGCGGTCTCGTTCACCAAGCCGATGTTCACGGCCCGGAAGGTGTTCTCCAGGATCTTCGTCATCTCGGCCGCCTCCGGGGACGAGACGGGCACCATGCGCTCGATGAACCGGGAATAGACGGCCACGCCCGCCTCCAGGCAGGCGGGCGTCATCCCTCCCATGACCTTGGGGGTGTTCCGGGTGGTCCACACCGGGTTGGCCGGATCCACCCGCTCCGGGGAGAAGCAGACGAACACGTCCCGGCCCGGCTCCATCCCCCGCTCCCGGAAGAGGGGCACCAGGACGTCCCGAGTCGTGCCCGGGTAGGTGGTGGATTCCAGGACCACCAACTGACCGGGCCGGAGGGCGTCGGCCACCGATCGTCCTGCCGCCAGGATGTAGGAGATGTCCGGATCCCGGGTCTTGGAGAGGGGCGTGGGAACGCAGATGGAGATGACGTCGCATTCCGCGAGGCGGGCAACGTCGGTGGTGGCCTCCAGTCGGCCATCCTCACGGAGGGCGCGCACTCGCCCCTCCTCTACGTCCCCGATGTGGGAACGCCCTGCGTTGATCCCGTCCACCACCTCCCGATCGACGTCGAACCCCAGGGCCCCAAGGCCGGGGGTACCCGCCACTTCCACCGAGAGGGGGAGTCCCACGTACCCCAGCCCCACGATCCCGAAGGTGAGGGGATCCCCGGCGAAGCGGGCTCGCACCCCCTCCGGATCTGTCGTGGCCCCGTCCATCCCACCTGTCATTCCACCTCTCCCGTCGTATGGGTCATGGCCTCAGCCAGAGCCTCCAGCGTCGATTCCGCCGGAACCCGATCCACCGGAAGCCCCGCCTCCCGTGCTTCCCGGGCCGTCACAGGGCCGATGACGCCCACGGCCACCGCGGCGGGCCACGGTCCTCCTCCCCCCTCCTTCCACATCCGTCCAAGGAGGCGGGCCGCCCGCCCGGAGGTGAGGGTGATCCCCCCCAGCTCCCCCGCCGCCACCGCGCGACAGAGGTCCCGGGCAACCTCCGGGTCCTCCTCCACCCGGTAGGCGGTGATCACCTCCACCCGCCCCCCCCGGGCCCGGATTCCCCTGGGTAGCACATCGCGTGCCACTTCGGCCCGGGGGAGGAGGAAGCGGGCCGGGGCATCGAACGCCCCTGCTCCCTCCAGGGCGGCGAGGAGGTCCTCGGCGGTGTAGCGCATCGGCACCAGGTCCGGATGGATCCCCTCCTGCCGCAGGGCATCGGCGGTGGGGCGTCCCACGGCTGCCACACGTACTCCCCCAGGCTGGAGGTCGGCAGGCGAGACGCCGGCGGTCCGCAGCGCCGCCACCAGAGGAGGAAGAACGTTCCGGGAGGTGATCAGAATCCACCGGTAGGGAGGGGGCGCCCCCGCCCGGCAGGCCCGGGCAATCCGAAATGCCGCCCGCGTCAGGCCAGCGGGTTCCGGCGGCGGCGAAAGGCGGAGGAGGGGGAGGGAGATCGGCTCCAGACCCCGCGCCCGGAGCAGGAGGGCCAGGCGGTCCTCCCCCCGGTCCTCCTCGGGGGGACGGGTGACGGCAACCCGCAAGGAAGGGGAAGAGGGAAAGGAGGTGGACACGAGCCGGTTCCGGGAGCGCGGGGTGAACGGGGGATGCACGGCGGCCTCCGGGACGCAGGGGGCGTCGCGGAGGCCGTGTGGTTCGTCCGGGGACGAAGGGGGCGTCACCCCGACCGCGGGGTGCCCTGGCGGCGCGTGCTCGTCAGACCTCCGCCGCCGGCTTGGTGGCCGGAGCCTTCCGGATCTTCCCGGCCGAGATGCACGAGGTGCACACCCGCACCCGCCGCCGCTCCCCGCTCTCGTCCAGGATGCGGACGCTCTGGAGATTGGGCAGCCACCGCCGCTTCGTCTTGTTGTTGGCGTGACTGACCCGGTTCCCCGTGGAGGGCCCCTTGCCGCACACCCAGCACACTCTGGCCATCGTTCCTTCCCTGGAAAGGCGGGACCCCGGGGGGGCCGCCGTCATGGTCGTCAGGAGTCCGAGGAGGGCTCCTGCATCTCCTCGGGGACCTCGATCTGCAGCTCGTCCGCCTCGATGAAGGTCTGGGCGAACCCCGCCATGTCGCGGGCATCGGAGGGAATCACCCCCTGGTTCACCCAGCTGTCCAGCACCTCGTCGTTCATCTCCCGGACCTCGCCCGTGATCCGGACCCGGTCCCCCTCTTCTACCTGCAGGCCGCTCTGGACGAGCTCCGGTCCGATGCGGGTGAGGTAGATGTTCCCATCGGGGAACTCGAACCAGAAGGCCTGGAGGCCCAGGGGGGCTGCAACCACCACCGGGGGGATGCGCACCCGCTCCCCCACCACCTCCCCGGACCGGGACTGGAAGACCTCGAGGCTGAGCTCGAGTGCCGGCTCCTCTTCCTCCGCCACCGGGACCTCGGTGGGCTGGGCCGTCACGGAGAGCCAGTACACGAACCCGGCCACCGAGAGGAAGGCCACGATCATGAGGGGAAGGGACAGCTTACCGC
>JBJHCB010000383.1:0-2648 GCA_050485805.1 Gemmatimonadota bacterium
ATGGGCGTGCAGCTCCGGGTCACCTCGGGGCCTGTCCTGGAGAAGGCCGCCGACCTGGTGGGGCTCCTCACGAACCAGGAGGAGGGGGACCTCCTCTTCATCGACGAGATCCACCGTCTCCGCCCCGTCATCGAGGAGTTCCTCTACCCCGCCATGGAGGACTTCCGGGTGGAGATCCGCCTCTCCGAGGGGGCCCGGGCCCAGACCATGACCATGGAGATCGCCCGCTTCACCATGGTGGGGGCCACCACCCGCTTCGGCCTCCTCACCGCGCCCATGCGGGCCCGCTTCGGGATCGTCCAGCGCCTGAACTTCTACCCTCCGGAGGACCTGGCCCGGATCATCCGGCGGAGCGCCGGGCTCCTGGGGGTGGAGGCCACCACCGAGGGAGCCGAGGAGCTGGCCCGCCGCTCCCGGGGGACCCCCCGGGTGGCCAACCGCCTCCTCCGCCGGGTCCGGGACTACGCCCAGGTCCGGGCCGACGGGACCATCGACGGGGAGGTGGCCCGGGCCGCCCTGACCCTCCTGGACGTGGACGAGTACGGGCTGGACGAGATGGACGCCCGGATCCTCCGCACCCTCATCGAGAAGTTCGAGGGGGGGCCGGTGGGGGTCTCCTCCCTGGCGGTGGCCCTGGGCGAGGACACCGGGACCCTGGAGGAGGTCTACGAGCCCTTCCTCATCCAGGAGGGATTCCTCATGCGCACCCCCCGGGGACGGGTGGCCACCCCCCGCACCTACCGGCGCTTCGGCTACACCCCTCCCGAATCCCTCCCCGAGCAGTCCTCCCTCTTCCGGGGGGAGGAGTGACGGCTCCGTCGGCCCCAGGGGCAGGGGGCGCCCACCTCCCCGACCTCTCCCGCACCGCGGCCTACGACTACGCGCTCCCCCCCGGGCGCATCGCCCGCTACCCCGCGGAGCGGCGCGACGAGAGCCGGCTCCTGGTGGTGCCCCGTCAGGGCGACCCGCAGGCCCCGGGAGCGCCAGACCCCGGGCCCGCTCCCTTCCGCCACCTGGTCTTCTCCGAGCTCCCCACCCTCCTGGCTCCCGGGGATCTCCTGGTCCTGAACGAGTCCCGGGTCCTCCCCGTCCGCCTCCTGGGGCGGAAGCCCACGGGAGCGGCGTGCGAGGTGCTCCTCCTCCACCCCCTGGACGGGGATGCCCTCACCTGGGAGGCGCTGGTGCGCCCCGGGGCGAAGCTCAAGCCCGGGCGCAGGGTGGTGGTGGCCCCCGGGGAACTGGAGGTGGTGGTGGAGGAGGCGCTTCCCGACGGGAGCCGTCGGGTCCGCCTGGAGTCTTCCCTTCCGGGTGAGGCCGCGCTGGAGTGCTTCGGCCACATCCCCCTTCCTCCCTACCTGGAGAGGGAGGAGGAGCCTCTGGACCGGCTCCGCTACCAGACGGTGTATGCCCGGGTCCCGGGGTCGGCGGCGGCTCCCACCGCAGGGCTGCACTTCACCCCCGGGCTCCTGGCGGAGATCCAGGGCCGGGGGGTGGAGATGGCCCGGGTGCTCCTCCACGTGGGGGCCGGGACCTTCCGCCCCGTGGAGTCCGAGCGGGTGGAGGACCACGAGATGCATCGGGAACACTGGGAGGTGCCGGCCGAAGCCGCCGAAGCCGTGGCCCGGACCCGGGCCCGGGGAGGTCGGATCTGGGCGGTGGGAACCACGGTGGTCCGGACCCTGGAGTCGGCGGCGGACGACGGCGGCGTCGTGTCCCCGGGAGGCGGCGAGACGCGCCTCTTCATCCGGCCGGGCTACCGCTTCCGGGTGGTGGAGGGTCTCATCACCAACTTCCACCTCCCCCGCTCCACCCTGCTCATGCTGGTGGCCGCCCTGGCGGGGTACCGACGGACCCTGGACGCGTATGCCGAGGCGGTGCGGGACGGGTACCGGTTCTTCTCTTACGGGGACGCCATGGTGATCCCGCCGTCCAACGACCCGCCTGAGGCGCCGGGACACTTCGCCGGCTGATCCGCTTCCCACCATGCCATCCACCCCATCTCCCTTCCGCTTCGAGCTCCAGGCCCGGGCCGGCGCCGCCCGGGCGGGGACCTTCCACACCCCCCATGGACCCGTCACCACCCCGGCCTTCATGCCGGTGGGCACCCTGGGGGCGGTGAAGACCCTGTCCCCCCGGGAGGTGGCCGAGATCGGCTCCTCCATGATCCTGGCCAACACCTATCACCTCTTCCTCCGGCCGGGGCACCACGAGGTCCGGCACCTGGGGGGGCTCCACGCCTTCATGCGGTGGGACGGCCCCATCCTCACCGACTCGGGGGGCTTCCAGGTCTTCTCCCTGGCCGGAATCCGGGAGATCCGGGACGAGGGGGTGGTCTTCCAGAGCCACATCGACGGCGGGACCCACCTCTTCACGCCGGAATCGGTGATGGAGATCCAGCGTATCCTGGGAGCCGACGTCATCATGGCCTTCGACGAGTGCCCCCCGGGGGGGTGCGACCGGGGGACGGCGGAGGGGGCGAACCAGCGGACCCTCCGGTGGCTGGAGCGGTGCCGGGACCACTTCCGTCGCCTGGGAGAGGAGGGGATCCCCCCCGGCGGTGGCCTGGCCGGGGACACCCCCCCTCCCACCGGGACCACCGCCGGCCCGGCCATCCCCCCTGAGGCGGTGCCGGTCCAGTCCCTCTTCCC
>JBJHCB010000384.1:0-2607 GCA_050485805.1 Gemmatimonadota bacterium
GTGGAGATCCTGTACACCTCCTGGACCGAGAGCGGTCTGGCGGCAGAGGGCGTCCCCGTCTGGCTCACCTGGTGGTCCCCGGACGGGATCCCCCAGGAGGAACTCCGCATCGGCGTCCCCCCGTCCCGCCCGCCCTTCCCCCTGGCGCTCCTGGAGGCGGCCCGGGGATGGGGGACGGTGGTGGTGGAGCGGACCGACCTGGCCGAGGCCCACTACATGGCCGCCGCCCCCCTGGCCCGGGGGGCCTACCTCACCGCGGTGGTCCCGCCCCGCAGGGGCCTGGCGGCAGGCTCCCCCCTGGGGCCCCTCTTCTCCCCGGCCCAGGTGGAGCCCGACCCGCTGGTCCTCATCCCCCTCCTCCCGGCGGAGGTGGTGGGGGCCCACGAGGGGGTCCGGTGGGTCTCCACCGCGGATGGGTGGCAGGGAGAGACCTTCGTCGTCCACCCCGACCAGTTGTATCACGGCCACTACCTCCTGGCCCTGCCACGCCCCTTCCTCATCGTGGCCCGGGGGACGCTCCTCCTCCTGGCGGCGGTGGCGGGGGTGCTCCTCCTCTGGAGTGTCGGACGTCGATTGGCCCTGGGGCCCGGCCCCGGAGCCCGGAACGCCCTGGCGGCCCTCCTCTCCTTCCGGGGCCGGGTCACCGTGGCCCTCTTCGTGTTCTTCCTGGCCCCCACCGTCCTCTTCGGGACCCTGGCCTACCGCACCCTGGCGGGGGCCTCGGTGCGCACCGCGGAGACCCTGGCCGCCCGGGCGGCGGAGGATGCGGCGGCGTGGTACTTCGACGTGGCCGAGGCCATGGATCTCCTGGCCACCCGGGTGGGGTCGGATCTCCTCCTCTACGAGGGGGGGCAGCTGGTGGGGGGATCCCTCCGGGAGCTCATGGAACTGGGTCTCTACGAGGGGTGGCTCCCCCCGGAGATCCACCGGGACATGGCCCGGGGAGAGGCCCTCATGACCACGGCCTCCGCCACCCTGGGGGGATACGAGTACGTGGTGGCCTACCGACGGATCCCCGGGGGGCGGGTGCTGGCGGCACCGGCTCCCCTCCAGGCCGGGGCGGCGGCCCTCCGGCAGCGGGAGGTGGCGGACCTCCTGGCCTTTGCCCTGGTGCTGGGGGCCGGCCTCTCCATCCTCCTGGCCCTCCTGGTGGGTCGGACCCTGGCGCGGCCCATCCAGACGCTGCAGGTGGCGTCGGAGCGGGTGGGCGCGGGGAACATGGGGGTCCACCTCCCCACCGACCGGATGGACGAGTTCGGGGCGGTCTTCAGCGCCTTCAACCGCATGGTGGACCGCCTGGCCCGGACCCGGAAGGCCCTGGTGCGGAGCTCGCGGCGCACCCGGGCCATCGTGGAGGAGGTGGCCACCGGGGTCATCGCCGTGGATGCCCAGGGTCGGATCACCCTGGCCAACCCCCGGGCGGAGGAGCTTCTGGGGAGCCCCCTGGCCGCGACGCAGCCGCTCCCCGACCCGGGAGGGGCCACCCCCCAGGCCGCTCTGGCCCGCTGGGTGGAGGCCTGGCTCCGGGACGACCTCCGGGAGGCGGGCACGGAGCTCCAGTTCGGGGACCGCCGCATCCGGGTCCGGGCCCGCCGGATCTCCCGGCGCGGGCCCCCCGGCGGCGCCGTCATCTCCCTGGAGGACGTCACCGACGAGCTCCGGACCGAGCGGATCCTGGCGTGGGGGGAGATGGCCCAGCAGGTGGCCCACGAAGTGAAGAACCCCCTCACCCCCATCAAGCTGGGCGTCCAGCACATCCGGAGGGCCTGGGAGGACGGGCGGCAGGACTTCGATCAGATCCTCTCCCGGAACGTGGACGCCATCCTCCGGGAGATCGACCGCCTGGCGGCCGTCGCCTCGTCCTTCTCCCGCTACGCGGCGCCCTCCCCCGCCGGGGAGAAGCCGCTGGAGCGGGTGGAGGTGGAACGGGTCCTGGAGGAGATCCTGGCGTTGTATGCCGCCGCGGAGGGGCCGGTGGAGGTCACTGCACGCCTGGAGCCGGGGCTTCCGCCGGTGCGCTGCCGGGCACCGGAGCTCAAGGAGGTGCTGGTGAACCTCCTGGAGAACGCCCGGGCGGCCCTGCCCCGGGGGGGGTGCGTCCGGGTGGAGGTCCAGCGTGCTCCGGAAGGGGTGGAGCTCCGGGTTCGGGACGATGGGACCGGCATCCCTTCCCACCTCCTGCCCAGGGTCTTCGAGCCCCATTTCTCCACCCGTACCAGCGGGAGCGGGCTGGGGCTCGCCATCGTCCGACGCCTCGTGGAGGCGTGGGGCGGGTCGGTCCGGGTGGAGAGCGCGCCGGGAGAGGGGACCCTGGTCCGGTTGACCCTCCAGGAGTGGACCGCGGGGGAGCTCCCCGGGGGTGACGCCCCGGGCGGGGCCGGCTAGATTTCGAGGGCTGGCCCCTTCCACGGGGCTGCCCGCGACCGCCTCCTCCCAGGGAGGACGTCCCGGCGCCCCGGCGGGCTCCGGTACCGTCGTCGGACCGTGGTTTCCTCCGTTCCCATTTCCGCGCGGCTGATGCCCGAACAGGACCCCACCCCAACCGAGGGAGGGGCTGCGGTGGACGCTCCTCCCCGGCGCTCCTCCCGGTCCTCCGCCCGCCCGCTG
>JBJHCB010000385.1:0-2606 GCA_050485805.1 Gemmatimonadota bacterium
ACGCCGCCCGCGAGGAGTCGGTGGAGACCCTCCTGGAAGCCTGCGCCCTAAAGGTGGACGGCCAGGTGAAGGCGGTGGTGGCCGTGGGATGCATGGTGCAGCGCTACAAGAGCGAGCTGGAGGCGGAGATGCCCGAGGTGGACCTCTTCCTGGGGCTCACGGAGATGCAGGGCCTCGTCCCGGAACTCCGGGGTCGGGGGCTCCTCCCCGAGGCGGCCCTGATCCCCCAGATGGAGCGGACCCTCCGGGTGCTCTCCACGGACACGCCCCACTCCTCCCACCTGAAGATCTCGGAAGGGTGCGACCACACCTGCGCCTTCTGCGCCATTCCCCACATGCGGGGCCTCCACCGCTCGGCCCCCGTGGAGGAGCTGGTGGCCGAGGCCCGGGAGCTGGAGGCCAGGGGGGTGCGGGAGCTGAACATCATCTCCCAGGACACCACCTGGTACGGACGGGACCTGAGGCGCAGGGCGGTCCAGGCGGCGGGATCCGGGGGCGAGGCGGAAGCCACCCCCCTCCTCCCCGACCTTCTCCGGGCGCTCCTGGGCGGGACCTCGGTTCCCTGGTACCGCCTCTTCTACATGTACCCGTCGGGGATCACCCCCGAGCTGGTGGAGCTCCTGGCCGGGGAGCCCCGACTCCTCCCCTACCTCGACATGCCCATCCAGCACGGGAGCGACCCCGTCCTCAAGCGGATGCGCCGGCCCGAGCGGCAGGCCACCATCCGGGAGCGGGTGGACTGGCTCCGGGCGGCCATCCCCGACCTCACCCTCCGGACCACCGTCATCGTGGGGTTCCCCGGGGAGACGGAGGAGGAGTTCCAGGAGATGCTGGAGCTCCTGGAGGAGGTCCGGTTCGAACGGGTGGGGGCCTTCCTCTACTCCGCCGAGGAGGGGACGCCCGCCGCCGGGATGCCCGATCCGGTTCCCGAGGGGGAGAAGCGGGAGCGCCTGGAGGCCCTCATGGACCGGACCCGGGAGATGGCCTTCGAGGCGAACCGGGCCCGGGTGGGCCGCAGGGAGCGGGTGCTGGTGGACCGCCTCCTTCCCGGGGATCCGGAGTTCCTGGCGGAGGCCCGGACCCGGGGCCAGGCCCCGGATGTGGATGGAATCACCCGGATCCTGCCACCGCAGGGTGGAGGAGGCGGCGAGCCGGGGGAGTCCCTCGGGCCTGCCCTGGTTCCGGGGGCCTTCATGGACGTGGAGATCGTGGACACCCTGGATTACGACCTGGTGGCGGAGCTCCGGGAGGGAGTGGACTGACCCCTCCGGCAGGATGACGGCCCGGCGCCCGTGGGCCCTCCGTGGTCAGGCGGGGACCCCTGGACCCGGGGACGGCTCTCCCCTACCATCAGGCCGACCCGGACCCCGCTCCCTTCCGGTTCCACCCGGAGGTCCAGCCGGGGGATCCGGGTCCCCACCCGTCCATCCGTTCACCCCGACCCCCCTCCGGGACATGCCCGAACCGTCTGCCTCCCGTTCCTTCCAACTCCTCTGGGATCGCGCCCGGGCGGTCCTCCCCGGGGGCGTGAATTCCCCGGTCCGCTCGTTCCGATCCGTGGGTGGGGACCCCTTCTTCGTGGCCCGGGGAGAGGGGGCCTGGCTCGAGGACACCGAGGGGAACCGCTACGTGGACTACATCATGTCCTGGGGTCCCCTCATCCTGGGGCACGCGTCGGAGGTCATCAACGACGCGGTCCGGGAGCAGCTCGCCCGGGGGACCAGCTACGGCGCCCCCACCGCGGCGGAGGTGGAGCTGGCGGAGCGCCTGGTGCGCCTGGTGCCGGGGCTGGAGATGGTCCGCCTGGTGAACTCGGGGACGGAGGCCACCATGAGCGCCCTCCGGGTGGCCCGGGGGTTCACGGGTCGGAGCCGGTTCGTGAAGTTCACGGGGTGCTATCACGGCCACGCCGACCCGTTCCTGGTGGCGGCGGGATCGGGGGTGGCCACCCTGGGACTTCCCAACTCCCCGGGGGTGCCGGCGGAGGCGGTCCGGGACACGGCGCTCCTCCCCTTCAACGACCTGGACGCCGTACGGGACCTCTTCCGGGGGGAGGGGGACGGGTTTGCCGCCATCTTCCTGGAGCCGGTCATGGGGAATGCCGGGCTCATCCCGCCGGCTCCCGGTTTCCTGGAGGGGCTCCGGGACGTCTGTGACGACCACGGCGCCCTCCTGGTGTTCGACGAGGTGATGACGGGCTTCCGGGTGGGACTCGGGGGCGCCCAGGAGCGGTTCGGGGTGATCCCGGACCTCACCACCCTGGGAAAGGTCATCGGAGGCGGGTTGCCGGTGGGGGCGTTCGGGGGCCGGCGGGAGATCATGGAGCAGGTGGCGCCGGTGGGACCCGTCTACCAGGCGGGGACCCTCTCCGGGAACCCCCTGGCCACCGCCGCGGGGAACGCCCAGCTGGGCTGGCTCGAGGAGAACGACCCCTTCCCGGAGCTGGAGGCGCTGGGTCGACGCCTGGTGGACGGACTCCTGGGGATCCTGTCGGACGCGGGGATCCCCGCCTCCGGAGGGGTGGAGGGCTCCATGTTCGGGGTCTTCTTCCATCCTGGTCCGGTCCGGAGCGTCGAGGACGCCCAGGCGGCGGACATCGCCCGCTT
>JBJHCB010000386.1:0-1052 GCA_050485805.1 Gemmatimonadota bacterium
GGCCCGGACCTCCCACCGGGAACGGGTGCAGGAGATCGTCCAGGAGGTCTGGGACACCTTCTACACCTGGCCCCTCCTCCTTCCCCAGGAGCTGGTCTACTTCTTCCGCGCCGCCGTCCTCCTGGAGGGAATCGGCTTCCGGTACGACCCGGACTTCAACGGCCTCATCCTCCTCCGCCGGGTCATCGCCCGCCATCGGAGCGAGATCCTGAAGGAGACTGCCCGGGAGCCCATGACCATGGCCCGGGACTTCATGACCGAGGGGCTCTCGGTGCTCCGGTCGGTGCGGGACCTCCTGACCCGCCTGGAGCGGGAGGAGCTCCGGGTCCGGGTCCACCCCCGGGACGCCCAGTCCCAGGAGCGCTTCCTCCACCTCCAGGCCCGGCGCCTCCTCCTCTCCGTCTTCGCCACCGCCACCGCCCTCATCTCCGCCATCCTCTTCATCGCCCTCCGGAACATCTGGCTCCTCTCGGCGGGGCTCCTGGCGGCGCTGGTCATGTTCCTCTTCACCCTCCTCATCCCCACCCATCTCCTGGAGAATCCCCTCCGCCACGCCCGGGGGGTGCGGCCGCCGGGGCGGTAGGGGGGGGAGGGCGGCAAGGGGGGAGGCGACTGGGGGGGAATCGGGGGGCGAGTGAATCCCCCGGGTCCTCCGGGACGTAGGGGAGGGGAGGAGGCAAGGGCCGGAGGGGGCCGGAACGGGCCAGGCCTCTTCCATGTCCTGCACCCCCATCGCGAAGCCCCACCCCGAACCCCCACACCGAACCATGGACGCGACGGGCATGAAGACCCTGGCTCCCCCCGCCCCTCGGCCCCGCGGCCGGCCCCGGAACGCAGCCCCGGCCACCCTGGCGGCCTTCACCGCCCTGGCCCTCCTGGCCCTGGCGGCGCCCCAGGACCTGGGGGCGCAGGGAGCCGGTTCCGGCGAGCTCCCTCCCCCCCGGATCCACGTGGGCGGCGGCCTGGCCGTGGCGCAGGCCACCGGGGAGTTCCGCGAGTACGTGAGCGTGGGGGCCGGGCTCCAGGCCTTCGTCCGGGTGGACATGGACGAG
>JBJHCB010000386.1:1062-2593 GCA_050485805.1 Gemmatimonadota bacterium
GCACCACCGTGGGATGCCGGATCCAGGTGGACCTCACCACCTCGAACAACATCGTCGCCCTGGGGGTGGGTCCGGAGCTGGCCCTTCCCCTGGGGTCCTCGCGGCTCTACGGCAATGCCCTGGTGGGCTTCGGCTACTTCTCCACCGACTCCCAGGTCCGGGGTGGGCTGGACCAGGAGCCCTTCGCCAGCAGCCGGAACTACGGGGACGGCGGTCTGTCCTGGAGCGCGGGTGGCGGAATCGAGATCCCCATCGCCCGGGCCGGCGCCCTTCCCATTTCCCTCGACCTGGGGCTTTCCCACCAGGGGAACGGCCGCCGGGAGTACCTCACCCGGGGGGACATCCGGGACCTCCCCGACGGCTCCCTGGAGTTCGATGTCCGGCGCTCCCAGGCGGATTACCTGGTCTGGCGGGTGGGGGTCTCGGTGGGGCTGAGGCCCGGGGGCATGTAGCGGCCGGCCACCTGCGGTGTGTGCCTCGCGGCGGGATGGACGTCGTAGGGGGTGAAGGGCGCACGGGGCGCGACACCTACCTCCCGGACCGCGGCACGCGGACGGGCGAACGCGGACGGGGCGGGGAGCGGACGAGAGATGAGCATCGACTGGGCCCAGCTCTACCGGAGCACCTTCCCGGAGCTTGTCCGGTATGTCCACCGGAAGGTCTGGGACGCGGAGCGCGCCCACGATCTGGCCCAGGAGGCGTTCCTCCGGGGGATGGACCGGGGGCCGGGGGAGGAGCCCCGGGACCCCCGGGGCTGGCTCTTCACCGTGGCGGGGAACCTGGCCCGGGACGAGGTCCGGACCATCGTGCGCCGGCGGAAGCACCTCACCCTGATCCGCGCCGAGTCCACCCCCGCCGACCCCGCCCCCGACCCCCTTGAGGCGGTGGAACGGGCGGAGCGGGTGGATCGGGCCCGCCAGGCGCTGGAGGCCCTGGGGGAGCGGGACCGGGAGGTCCTCCTCCTCTGGGATGCGGGGCTCAGCTACGGCCAGATCGCCGAGCGCACCGGTCTGGCCCGGGGAGCCGTGGGAACGACCCTGGCCCGGGCCCGGCAGCGACTGAACGGCGCCTACCGGGCCCTGGGCGGCGCGGAGGGAGAGCCGACGACGGAGGAGGACGATGTCGCACGTGGATGACGGCAACCTGCACGCCTACCTGGACGGGGCCCTGGAGTCCCGGGAGGAGCGCTTCAAGGTGGAGGACCACCTGCGGGTCTGCCCCGACTGCCGGACCCGGCTGGAGGCCGCGCGGGGGGATCGGGAGGGGGCGGGGGAGATCCTGGGCCTCCTGGCTCCGGAGGAGGTGCGGGTGCCCCCCTTCGAGGAGCTCCTGGCCTGGCGTGGGAGCCATGGGGGAGAGGCCGGGGCGGGGGGGGAGGACCCTGTTGGGCCTCCCCCGGGACCCACCTCCCGGCCTCGAGGCATGGCCCGGGGGATGCCCCGGGGGATGCCCAGGACGGCCCGTCTCGCCTGGGCCGCCACCGTGGTCCTGGCCCTGGGCGGGGGATGGGTGGCCCGGGGGGCCCTCATGC
>JBJHCB010000387.1:0-2586 GCA_050485805.1 Gemmatimonadota bacterium
TACCCGGGGTGGGGGGGAGGGGGGCCGGGGGGGACTGGGACGGGGGGAGGGGGGTCAGGTGCCCGTCCAGGCTCGGCGCGGGAGAACTCTAGCCGGGAGGGCCGGTGGGCGCCACGCTGGGTGCCGCGCCGGGCTCGACGCTGGGCGTGACGCCGCACACCGCGCCAGA
This sequence comes from Gemmatimonadota bacterium, assembly GCA_050485805.1. Taxonomy (GTDB): domain Bacteria; phylum Gemmatimonadota; class Gemmatimonadetes; order Longimicrobiales; family Gaopeijiaceae; genus T3Sed10-66. Next base: position 170 of record JBJHCB010000387.1, read on the forward strand.
TGCCCCGACGGACGCCGCGCTCTCCGGGAGGCCTGGGACCATTCGGCCCGATCCATGGGCGGACGGGTGGGTCGGTTCGCCCCGCTCCCAGGGGGCGGACACGGCGAGGCCCCACGGCCGGGTGGCACGGGCATTGCGACATGACCGGGTGACGACCGGGTCCGGGCGGGCCCGTTCGCGGAGCACTACCGTCCCGCCCCCGTTCCCCGAGGATTCCAGCGAGGCACGTCCATGCCGGCGCCCGAACCCCCCCGCCGCCCCGAGTCCAACCACCGCTCCGGACCCGCCGCCGGGCCCGAACCCCCCCTGGTCCTGCCCTTCCGCGAACTGGGATCCCGGGACCTGGGTCGGGTGGGGGGGAAGAACGCCTCCCTGGGAGAGATGATCCAGGCCCTGGGGGACCGGGGGGTCCGGATCCCGGACGGCTTCGCCACCACCTCGGAGGCGTATCGCCGCTTCCTGGCGGAGAACGATCTGGAGGGACCCATCCGGGACGCGCTGGACGAGATGGACTCGGGGGAGATCTCCCTCGCGGCGGCGGGGAAGCGGATCCGGGGAATGATCCGGAAGGCGAAGCTCCCGGAGGAGCTGGGGGACGCCATCCGGGAGGCCTACCGGGAGCTCTCCGACGACGCCGGGGAGGGACGCGTGGACGTGGCGGTCCGCAGCAGCGCCACCGCAGAGGACCTCCCGGAAGCCAGCTTCGCCGGCCAGCAGGACAGCTTCCTCAACGTGGTGGGGGAGGAGGAGCTCCTGGAGACGTGCATCCGCTGCTACGCCTCCCTCTTCACGGATCGGGCCATCGACTACCGGCGGTCCCGGGAGTTCGACCACCTGGACGTGGCCCTCTCCGTGGGGGTGCAGCGGATGGTCCGCTCCGACCGGGGGTGTGCCGGGGTCATCTTCACCCTGGATCCCGACGGCGGATTCCCCGGGGTGGTGGTCATCACCTCGGCGTGGGGTCTGGGAGAGGCGGTGGTGCAGGGGACCGTCTCCCCGGACCAGTTCCTGGTCTTCAAGCCCCTCCTGGCCCGGGAGGACCGGGTGCCCATCCTGGAGCGGGAGCGGGGCTCCAAGGAGGAGAAGGTGGTCTACCGGGAGGAGGGGGGCACCGACGCCGTCCCCACCTCCGACGAGGAACGCGGGAGTCTCACCCTTTCCGACGAGGAGGTCCTGACCCTGGCCCGCTGGTCCGTGGCCATCGAGGAGCACTACGGCTCCGCCATGGACATCGAGTGGGCCCGGGATGGGGATACGGGCGAGCTCTTCATCGTCCAGGCCCGTCCCGAGACGGTGCATGCCCGGGACACCGCCGCCGTCCTCCGCTCCTACGAGCTCACGGGGTCCGGAGAGGTGCTGGCGGAGGGGGCGGCCATCGGGAGCGCCATCGCCACGGGGAAGGTATCCCGCATCGACAGTCCCTCCGAGATGGACCGATTCGAGGAGGGGACGATCCTGGTCACCGGGCGTACGGACCCCGACTGGGGGCCCATCCTGAACCAGGCCGCGGGGATCATCACCGACCAGGGGGGCCGGACCAGCCATGCGGCCATCGTGAGCCGGGAGCTGGGGATCCCGGCGGTGGTGGGGACGGGGGACGGGACCTCCGTCCTGGAGGACGGGATGGAGATCACCCTCTCCTGCGCCGAGGGGGACCGGGGGAAGGTGTATCGCGGAGAGGTGGCCTTCGAGGCCACGGAGGAGTCCCTGGAGGACCTTCCCGAGGTCCGCACCGACATCATGATGAACATCGGGAACCCCGCCGCCGCGTTCCGCTGGTGGCGCCTTCCGACCCGGGGGGTGGGGCTCGCCCGGATGGAGTTCATCATCGGGGAGATCATCCGGGCCCATCCCATGGCCCTTCTCCATCCTGAGAAGGTGGAGGATCCGGAGGCCCGGGAGCGGATCCGGGAGCTCACCCGGGGCTACGGGGAGCCCGCCGAGTACTTCGTGGACCTCCTGGCCCGGGGGATCGGGAAGATCGCCGCCGTGGGACATCCCCACCCGGTGGTGGTGCGCCTCAGCGACTTCAAGACCAACGAGTACGCCCAGCTCATCGGCGGGGAGTCCTTCGAGCCCCACGAGGAGAATCCCATGCTGGGGTTCCGGGGGGCCTGCCGCTACTACGACGACCGCTACCGCGAGGCCTTCGCCCTGGAATGCGAGGCCCTCCGGCGGGTACGGAGCGGGATGGGGCTGGAGAACGTGGTGGTCATGGTCCCCTTCTGCCGAACCCTGGAGGAGGCGGACCGGGTCCTGGAGGTCATGGCGGAGCATGGCCTGCGCCGGGGAGAGGACGGGCTCCAGGTCTACGTCATGTGCGAGGTGCCTTCCAACGTCATGCTGGCCCCGGAGTTCGCCCAGCGCTTCGACGGCTTCTCCATCGGATCCAACGACCTCACCCAGTTGGTCCTGGG
>JBJHCB010000388.1:0-2572 GCA_050485805.1 Gemmatimonadota bacterium
GATGCCCGGCGCACGGTGAAGTTCGCCCTGGGGGAGAACGTGGTGCGGCGGCCGGATCGCTACCCCGACACCCGCATGGGGGTGGAACAGATCATCCGGGACCACTTCATGGCGGCCCGGGACCATCGGCGCGCCTGGGAGGCGTGGGAGCGCACCGGAGAGGGGATCCCACCCCGGCGGGACCTCCGCCTGGAGGCCCTCCTGGACATGATGGACGGCGAGATCTCCATCCAGTCCCACTCCTACCGCCAGGACGAGATCCTCATGCTCATCCGGCTGGCCGAGGAGCTGGGCCTCCAGATCGACGCCTTCCATCACGGCGTCGAGGCCTACCGGGTGGCTCCGGAGCTGGCGGCCCACGGCGCAGCCGCGGTGGTGTGGAGCGACTGGTCCAGCTTCAAGATCGAGGCCTACCACGCCACCACGTACAACGTGAAGGTCCTCCTGGAGGCCGGGGTCCTCACCTCCCTCCACTCCGACAACTCCGAGATCGCCGGCCGGATGAACTGGGAGGCGGCGAAGATGCTCCGCACCGGGGTCACCGAGGAGGAGGCCATGGCCCTGGTCACCAGCGCACCCGCCCGGGTCCTGGGGATCCACGACCGGGTGGGTTCCCTGGAGGAGGGGAAGGACGGGGACTTCGTCCTCTGGTCCCACCACCCCTTCTCCACCGAGACCGCCGCCCAGGAGACCTGGATCGAGGGGCGGAAGTACTTCGACCGGGAGGAGGACCGAAGACTCCGGGCCGAGGTGGCCCAGGAGCGGGAGCGCCTGATCCAGCTGGCCCGGGAGGACGGATGAGGCGGCTTGCCCCTGCCCCCGCCCGCGCCGTGTCCGCGGCCCGGACCACCGCCCTCCTGGCCGCCCTGGCCGCCGTCCTGGCCCTCCCCTCCCTGGGGAGCGCCCAGATGCCCGCCCCCGTCCAGGACCGACCCATCGCCCTGGTGGGGGGGACCCTCCACACGGTCTCCGGCGGGGTCATCGAGAACGGGATCCTGGTCTTCCAGGACGGGCGGATCACCGCCCTGGGGGCCGACGTGGAGATCCCGTCGGGAGCGGAACGGGTGGACATCACCGGGCAGCACGTCTACCCGGGTCTCATCGACGGCTGGAGCCAGATGGGGCTCTTCGAGATCGGGGGCTTCGACGTCACCATCGACCTGGACGAGCTGGGGCCGGTGAACCCCAACGCCCGGGCCCACGTGGCCTTCCACCCCGAGAGCCGGCACATCGGGACCACCCGCTCCAACGGGGTCCTGGTCACCGTCACCTCCCCCGGGGGCGGGGTCATCTCCGGCCTCTCCGCCGCCATGATGCTGGACGGCTGGACCTGGGAGACCATGACCCTGCAGCCCCACACCGGGCTCGTGGTGCAGTGGCCGAACCCCAACAACCAGGCGCAGTACGAGAGCAACCTGGAGATCCTCCGGGAGTCCTTCGCCGCCGCCCGGAGCTACCGGGAGGCTCGGGGAGCCGCCGGGGCCGACGATTCCGCCCTCCCCTTCGACTCCCGCTGGGAGGCCATGATCCCCGTCCTGGAGGGGGAGATCCCGGTGGTGGTGAACGCCTCCCGGATCCGGCAGATCCGCGACGCCGTGGCGTGGGCCGACGAGGAGGGGGTGCGCCTCGTCCTCCTGGGCGGGGGCGACGCGGACCTCATGGCGGAGGAGCTGGCGCGGCGGGAGATCCCCGTCCTCCTCACCTCCGTCCTCTCCACCCCGGCCCGGGACTGGGAGCCGGTGGACCACACCTTCCACCTCCCGGCCCGCCTCCAGCAGGCGGGGGTCCCCTTCGCCATCGTGGGCGGGTCCAGCGCCCCCTACGCCAACCGCCTCCCCTTCGAGGCGGGGGTGGCCATGGCCCACGGGCTTTCCGAGGAGGAGGCGGTGCGGGCCCTCACCCTGAACCCCGCCCGGATCCTGGGGATCGACCATCGGGTGGGCTCCCTGGAGGTGGGGAAGGACGCCACCCTCCTCATCACCACCGGGAATCCCCTGGAGTACGCCACCACCATCGAGCGGGCCTTCATCGAGGGGCGGGACCTGGACCTCATGGATGCCCACCGCCAGTTCTACGAGCGCTACAGCGAGCGGGTGCGGCGGCTGCGGGGGGGCGTGCCCGTGTCCCAGGAGGACGGGGCCTGACGCGAGGGACGCGGCACCCCCCCACCGTTCAGCCGCGATCCACGACAGCCTCAGAAGGCGTAGTCCAGGCTCAGCCGGAAGTGTCGGGGCGGGGCCACCCTCGCCTCGTACCGGACCGAGGAATCGATGTAGAAGGTGTCGGTGAGGTTGTTCACGTTCAGGGAGACTCCGAAACGGCCGGTCCGGTAGCCGGCGAAGGCGTTGGCCACGGTGTAGGAGGGCATGGTGTACGGATCCCCCCCCGAGCCCTCCTGGTCCCCCATGTAGTTCAGGCCGCCGCCCAGGTAGAATCCCCGGAGCGCGCCCGACAGGAAGTCGTGACGGCCGAAGAGGGCCGCGGACAGGTCGCTCACCCGCTGCACACGGCTTCCGTCGGGCTCCACGGCCCGGCCCCGATAGGCGTTCCCCCCCACCTGCCAGCCCTCCCA
>JBJHCB010000389.1:0-2548 GCA_050485805.1 Gemmatimonadota bacterium
AACATCCTCCATACGCTGGGACTGGAGGATGTCCAGAGCTTCGGGGACAGCACCGGCGAACTGGTGCTCACGGGGGGCAACTTCGCGGCCCAGTGACCGCACCGGGAGATCGAGTCCAGGACCGAGTGAGTGGAGGAGTGGTGCCCATGACCCAGCGTTTTCCACATGTCCCCAGGCTGTTCCTGGGCGGACTGGCCCTGGTCGCCCTCATGGGTGCCACCCTCCCCCCGGAGGACCCGGGGATCGCCATCGCCGCCATGGAGGGGGCGAGCCGCGAGGCCGTGGTTGAGCTGATCCGCCAGGGTGGGGACGTGAATGCGGCCCAGGGGGATGGGATGACCGCCCTCCACTGGGCGGCCGTGAACGGTGACGAAGGGCTTGCGGACCTCCTTCTCAGCGCGGGGGCCCGCTTGGAGCCCACCACCCGCCTGGGACGGTACACGCCCCTGCACCTGGCCAGCATGGAGGGGAACGGAGGGGTGGTGGTGCTCCTCCTGGAGGCAGGGGCCGACCCCTCCGCCCGGACGGCTTCCGGGAACGCCACGGCCCTGCACCTTGCGGCCACCGCCGGGAGTACAGAGGCAGTCCGCGCCCTTCTCGACCACGGGGCCGAGGTCGATGCAGAGGAGTCCGTCCGGGGGCAGACGCCGCTCATGTTCGCCGCTGCCCGTGGGCGGGATCCGGTGATCCGGGTCCTCCTGGAACACGGGGCGGATCCGGGCCGTGTCTCGGCCGTGGCCGATGTCCGCTCGTTGGAGCAAGAGGACCGACGGGCCCGCATGGTTCGGGACAGCATCCTGAATACCTTCCGTCCCCCGGAGGTGGGGGAGGGAGAACTCTGGATCCCCACGCCCAGCCAGGTGCAGGCGGCCGCCCGGGCGGCTCGTACCTTCCTGCGGAACGGCGCGCCTGAACCCCCTCCGCCCTCCGAGACGCCTGCAGCGACCCAGGAGCCCGTGGAGTTCGAGCCCGACGAGGAGGCGCCCGAAGAGGAGGCGCCCATCGAGGAGGTGCAGGAGGATACCTATGACCCCGGCTGGACCGCCCGGATCGGGACCCGGGGCGGGATGTCGGCCCTCTTGTACGCCGCCCGGGACGGACACAAGGAGACGGCCATCGCGCTCCTGGAGGGAGGTGCCGATATCGACCAGGTGGGAGGGGGGGACCAGACCAGCCCCCTTCTCATGGCTTCCATCAACGGTCACTACGACCTGGCCATGGAACTCCTGGCCCGGGGGGCGGACCCCAACCTCCGGAACACCTCCGGTGATTCGCCTCTCTATGCGGCCATCGAGACGCGGTGGGCACCCCGGGTGATGATGCCCCAGCAGCACGCCTGGATGAACCAGGAGACCACTCACGTGGACCTGGTCCGGGCGCTCCTGGAGGCGGGAGCGGACCCCAACGTCCGGCTCTCCAGCCACCTCTGGTACATGCAGTTCAACCGGGGTGACCTCCAGGTGGACACCCGGGGGGCCACTCCCTTCTGGCGGGCCACCCATGCACTGGACCTGGAGGTCATGAAGATGCTGGTGGCCTACGGGGCGGACCCCGCGGTGCCCACCATGCGGCCCCCGGTGCGTGGTGGGGGTTACGGAGGGGGAGGGGACCGGGAGGATCCGTCGGGCCTTGAACCGATCCCGGTGGGTGGACCCGGGGTCTTTCCCATCCACGCCGCCTCCGGGGTGGGGCACGGACAGGGATTCGCGGCCAACGTGCATCGGTACGTCCCCGACGGGTGGCTCCCTGCGGTGCGTTACCTGGTGGAGGAACTGGGCGCGGACGTGAACGCCCGGGATCACGACGGCTACAGCCCGGTCCACCACGCCGCCGCCCGGGGTGACAACGAGCTCATCCGCTTCCTCGTGGAGCACGGGGCGGACGTGACCCTGGTGAGCCGGAGGGGGCAGACCACGGTGGACATGGCCAACGGGCCCATCGAGCGAATCCAGCCCTTCCCCCGGACCATCGACCTCCTGGAGGGCCTCGGGGCCATGAACAACCACAACTGCGTGTCCTGCTGACGAACCACCGGGTCCCGACGCTCCCGCGCATCGCGGGCCGCCGCCTCCCGCCCTTCCCGGAGCATCCATGACGTCCGCGGCTCGAATCGCCTCTCTCGGCGTACCCCTCCTCTTCGTCCTCCTGGCAGCGGCCCCCTCCCCGGACCCGACTTTGGCCGACGCGGCCATGAACGGAGTCTCGGCCGAGGAGGTGCGCCAGCTCATCCGCTCCGGCGCCGACGTCAACGCCTCCCAGGGAGACGGGATGACCGCCCTGCACTGGGCGGGGCTGCGAGGGGATGCGGGCACGGCCCGGCTCCTGGTGGAGGCCGGGGCGCGGACGGGGGTCGTGACCCGCCTCGGGGCCTACACCCCCCTTCACCTGGCCGCGGAGGCCACCGGCGGGGAAGTGGTGCGGATCCTGGTGGAGGCTGGAGCCGACCTGGAAGCCCGGACCTCGTCCGGGGGAGCCACCCCCCTCCACCTGGCGGCCCGGGCCGGAAACCTGGAGGCCGTTGACTTCCTTCTCCTGCGGGGCGCGGAGG
>JBJHCB010000390.1:0-2541 GCA_050485805.1 Gemmatimonadota bacterium
GTCCGAATGGTCCCGATATGGGTGGAGAACCCATGGTCGGAGGTGATGATCAGGTCGGTCTGCTCGAGGAGTCCGGCGACGGCCAGGGAGTCCACGATCCGTCCCACTTCGGCGTCCACGGCCCGGATCGCCTCCAGGGTCGAGGGCGTTCCCACCCCCTCGGCATGGGCGGTGTTGTCCGGAACGGAGAGCCACATGAGGACCACGTCGGCCTCGAGCTCCTCCACTCCCCACTGGAAGAAGGCATCCACCGCTCGGCGGTTGCGCTCCAGATTCGGTCGTGCGGGGGGAGGGGGCGGGCCCAGCCGCGCCTCCACCGCACCCACCAGCGACTCGGGGAGAACAAGCTCCGTGTTCACCACGGGCCCGGAGGGGGTTGCGTGGTTCAGCAGGTAGGCGGAGCCGCTGGAGCCGGAGCTGGCCACCATGAGCCGCTTCCCCAGGGGGTGGAGGAGCTGCGCGAGGTCGGGTGCCGAGAGGAGGGGGGTGCCGATGGCGGCCTCCGCGCGTCGGAGCGCCTCCGCATCCCCCGTACTGATGGTGACTCCGCCCTCGAGCTCGGGCACGAAGATGGAGTTCTCCATGAGCCCGTGGGTCCCGGGGCGCACCCCCGTGGCCATGGAGGGGGCATTCACCCGGGTCAGGGTGGGGAAGACGGCGTGGTGCTCCGCTCCCCAGCTCCCCCGGGAGCGAAGCTCCGCCAGGCGGGGCGTCACCTCCGGGGTGACATAGTCGGGCCGGAGCCCGTCCAGGACGATGAAGAGGGTTCGGGGCGCGTCCACCCCCGCCGCTCCGCTCCGGGACTCGCCATGGGCCTCCGGGGAGGTGCAGGACGAGGCCGCAGCCAGGGTGAGGGCAAGGGCGAGCCACGCAGGCGCGCGGAAGCGCCGGAGGCCGTTGGGTGCCATGGGTTTCCGGTCCTTTTGGGGGGAGGGCGCACGCCGGGTGGGGGGGCGGCGTGCGGCGACGAGAGATTATGCGGATCGTCGGTCACAGGAGGAGGCAGCCGGCGGTCCCCGGCTGGTCACAGGTTGGGGACGGTTCCTGAGGGTACTCCAGGCGACCGCGTGCCTGTGGGAGCGGAGGACGGAGGAGGGGCGAAGCGCGCTGTTCGTTCGCGGCCTACCGGTCCAGCCGGATCGTGAGGGACTTGGGGCAGGGCCTACAGAAGGGCGGTACAGGATCGCTAGCGAGAGCAGCTCACCCGCACCCTACCGCAGGCCCGTGGTCAGACGCCGGGATCCCGGCGAACCGGAGCAGAGGCGCTCCGGGGAGGTGGGGGCCTTGGGAGGAATCCCCTGAGGAAGGGTCGTTCACGGGGGCCGGCTTCTCACCGCCTCATCAGAGGGACGCCGCTTCAGGGGGAAGCGGATCAGCACACAGGGTCGACCCGGACGTCCTCGTGGTTTCGGTCGCTCTGGCGGGTTTGCCCTACGGCAGCACGGTGATCCCGTCCAGCCCCCGGAAGGCACCGTCGAAGGTGGCGACGCGGCCCCCTGCGGACCTCCGCGCCACGGTCAGGATCGCCGCATCCGCGAAGCTCAGCCCACGGTCCCCCTGGGAGCGGAACGTCTCCAGGGCCGGGAGGAACACGTCGGAGGCGGGGACGAAAAGGAGTTCCCGGGCCCTCAGGAGGGCGTCCCCGGCGGCCACCGCGGTGGGGTGGTCGACCCGCATCTGAAGGACGGTGACCAGTTCGAGGAAGACGTACTCCAGGAGCAGTCCCTCCTCCCATTCCCCCTGGAGGAAACGCTCCATGAAGGCTGCCGCGGCGGCGTGGTGCACATCCCCCTCGTTCATCCAGGCGACGAGGAGGCTCGTGTCCAGGACGATCACGGGGAGGGTCCTCGGGGCCTGCGCCTCACCGCTGGGGGCCCTCACTCACCGTAGACCACCCGGTCCACGTCCTCGCTGAGGCGCTCGTTCCCATGGGGGAAGGGGCGGGGCCGGAGGTCGGCCAGGGTGCCCGTCCGAAGGTGGTCTCCCGGGCGAGCCAGGTAGACCTGGATGGCCTCGTTCACCGTCTCTCCGATGGTGCGTCCGGTGAGGGCGGCGCGGGCCTTCAGGGCACGGTAGGCCCGCTCATCGAGGTTCCGGATCGTGGTGTCCATATCCCAATATACCACAACGATTCAATGTGTTACAAGTGTTGAAGACCATTGTGCATCCCTCCGCCCGGCCCGATCATGGCCGCAGAGGCGGGTTTCCCCCCCTTCCCCTGGCGTCCCCTGTGACCCCCATCGATCCAACGCCTGAAGGCGCCACCGCGCCCCGCCGCGGCCCTGCCCCCCGCCGGGGCCCCGGCGCCTACCTGGTGGCCGTCGCGGCCCTCTGGCTCCTGGTCCTGGCCGGGTTCTGGCCCTTCTTCTCCGGGCTCCTGCAGGGGCGGGGTCAGGCCCCCCGGGTCATCCACCTCCACGCCGCCGTCTTCGTGGGATGGATGGTCCTGCTGACGGTGCAGGTGGCCCTGGTGCGGGCCCGGCGGGTGGGGCTCCACCGGAGCCTGGGCGCCGTGGGGGTGGGGTGGGGAGTCCTGATCCT
>JBJHCB010000391.1:0-2534 GCA_050485805.1 Gemmatimonadota bacterium
CTGCAGGGGGGAGGGAAGCCGGCCCGTTCCGAGCCCCTCCTCCTGGGGATCACCAAGGCCAGCCTCACCACCGAGTCCTTCATCTCGGCGGCCTCCTTCCAGGAGACCACCCGGGTCCTCACCGACGCCGCCGTGCGGGGCGCCCGGGACGACCTGAAGGGGCTCAAGGAGAACATCATCATCGGGCACCTCATCCCGGCGGGCACCGGGATCCACCGGTACTCCGACATCGAGTTCATGGTGGACGAGTCCTACTACGACGAGGAGATCCTCCCCCTCACCGAGCCCGGCGGCCTCATCCCGGGCCTGGAGGAGGAACCCCGGGAGGAAGCGGCGGTGGACTGACCCGGACCCTGCGTCCCCCAGGGGGCGCCGGTTCCACGGACGCACGGGGGCGGGGACACCGGACTGCGGGGAGATCCCGGGACGGTGTTCTCGCCCCCGCCGCCGTTCGGCCTCCCTGACGACGGACCCCGCGAGGACCCATGTGGGTGGATTCCAGCATCCAGCGACGTGCCCTGACCCTTCTCCACGAGGCGAGCACCCTCCTGGATGATGCCCAGGACGTCCGGGCGTCGGTGAAGCCCATCCTGGAGGCCCTCACCCGCCACCTGAACCTCCGCTGCGCCACCCTCACGGTGCTGAACCGGAGGACCTCGGAGATCCTGGTCCACGAGGCGGTGGGGCTCACCGAGGTGGAGCGCCAGCGCGCCCGGTACCGGCTGGGCGAGGGGATCACCGGGCAGGTGGTGGAGACGGGGGAGCCGGTGGTGGTCCCCTCCATCGCCGCCGAGCCCCGCTTCCTGGGTCGGGTCCGGGGGGGAACGGGCCGGACCGGGGAGGCGGCCTTCCTGTGCGTTCCGGTCCGCCTGGGGAGTGAGACCATCGGCGCCCTCAGCGCCGAGCGGGACCATGGCGGGGAAGAGCCCCTGGACGAGGACATGCGGGTCCTCTCCATCCTGGCCTCCCTCATCGCCCACACGGTCCGCCTCCGCCAGTTCGCCGAGGAGGAGGAGGCCCTGGTGGCGGAGAACCGGCGGCTCCAGCGGGAGCTGGCGGACCGCTTCCGCCCCGCGAACATCATCGGCACCTCCCGGGAGATGGCTCCGGTCTACGAGATGATCGACCAGGTGGCGGGAAGCGACGCCACCGTCCTCATCCGGGGGGAGAGCGGAACCGGGAAGGAGCTCATCGCCCAGGCCGTGCACTACGGGAGTCCCAGGGCCGAGGGGCCCTTCATCCGGGTGAACTGCGCCGCCCTCCCCGAGGGCCTCATCGAGAGCGAGCTCTTCGGTCACGAGAAGGGCGCATTCAGCGGAGCCCTCCATCAGCGTCTGGGTCGCTTCGAGCGGGCCTCGGGGGGGACCATCTTCCTGGACGAGATCGGGGACCTGACCCCCAACGTGCAGGTCCGCCTACTCCGGGTGCTTCAGGAGGGGGAGTTCGAGCGGGTGGGGGGAGCGGAGACCCTTTCGGCCGATGTGCGGGTGGTGGCGGCCACGAACCGCCCCCTGGAGCGGGACATGGAGGAGGGCCGCTTCCGGGCCGACCTCTTCTATCGCCTGAACGTCTTCCCCATCCACGTGCCCCCCCTCCGGGATCGGCGGACGGACATCACCCTCCTGGCGGACCACTTCGTGGAGAAGTACAACAAGCGCCACCGCCGCCGCATCACCCGGCTCTCCACTCCGGCCATCGACCTCCTCATGGCCTACCACTGGCCCGGGAATGTCAGGGAGCTGGAGAACGCTATGGAGCGGGCCGTCCTCATGGCGGAGGGGGACGTGATCCACGCCCGCCTCCTCCCCCCGAGCCTCCAGATGGCCGGGGCGGAGGATGCCCCTTCCGGGCCCCTCCAGTCCCAACTGGACGCCCTCGAGCGGGAGCTCATCGTGGACGCCCTGAAGATCACCCGGGGGAACCGGGCGGCCGCCGCCCGCCTCCTGGGGGTCTCGGAGCGGGTCATGGGGCTCCGGGTGACCCGCTACGGGTTGGACCGCCCGGGGGAGTAGCCTCCCTCGCTGGAGCCTACCTGCGCGTAGGATCCCTTTCGAATCCTACCGGAATGTAGGAATCCTGGCTCCCGTCCAGGGAGTCGTGGGCTCTCGCCCACTCTTCCAACCCCCTCCCGGGAAAGGGGTTGGAGAGGCACCGGCCCCACGGGGCACGGGGATTGCCCTGGCCCCGTCCGTCCACGCCCGTCCCCGACGGGCGACCCTGCCACGGACCCCCTCGCCCGGAGGCCAGCGATCCATGCGGTTCCCTCTTCCAGCCCTTTCCCTCCTGCTCCTCCTGCTCCTTCCCGGGGCGGCGGCCGGCCAGGAACCGTCGGCCGCCGACGTCCTGTTCACGGTGAACAACCTCTGGCTCCTGGTGGCCACCTTCCTGGTCTTCCTCATGCACCTGGGGTTCACCGCGCTGGAATCCGGGCTGACCCAGTCCAAGAACACGGTGAACATCCTGTTCAAGAACATGAGCATCATCGCCATCGGCATCCTCACCTACGCCGTCATCGGGTTCAGCCTCATGTACCC
>JBJHCB010000392.1:0-2525 GCA_050485805.1 Gemmatimonadota bacterium
CCTCCCTCGACCCCGAATGTCCATGGATCCCTCCCGACTCCAGGTCTCCCTGGAGGAAGGGGAACGGTGGCGCCGCACGCTGAGCATCACCATCCCCGCCGACATCGTGAAGGCAGAGCGTGCCGTCGCGGTCCGCAAGCTGTCATCCCAGCTCCGCCTTCCCGGGTTCCGGGCGGGCAAGGTCCCGGCCTCCGTCATCGAGAAGCGGTTCGGTCCGGCCCTGGACAAGGAGCTCCTGGACCGGGTCATCGGCGAGGCGTACCGAGGGGTCCTGGAGGAGCGGGAGCTGCGTCCCATCTCCGAGGGGGAGGTCTCGGACATCGACTACGAGCGGGACCAGGATCTCTCCTTCCAGATCGCCTTCGACGTGGCTCCCCGCTTCGAGCTGTCCAACGTCTCCGGATTCCAGGTGGAGCGCCGGCGCATGACCGTGGGAGAGGAGGAGGTGGACAAGGTCCTCACCCGTCTGCGGGAGCAGCAGGGGACGTGGGTGCCGGCGGAGTCCGGGACCCCCGGGGAGGGGGACCAGGTCTCGGTCCGGATCCAGCGCCTGGAGGAGGAGGGGGACCAGCCCCGGGCCTACGAGTTCGTGCTGGGGAAGTCCGAGGCCATTCCCGAGGTGGAGGAGGCCATCCGTACCCTTGCCCCCGGAGAGGACGGGGAGTTCACCGTCACCTTCCCCGATGACTTTCCCACCGAGGAGCGGCGGGGGGAGTCGGATCGCCTCCACATCTTCCTGGACGGTCGCAAGGAGCTGGAGCTTCCGGAGCTGGACGACGCCTTCGCGGCGTCCGTGGGGAAGTTCGAGACCCTGGAGGAGCTGAGGGAGCGGGTCCGGAAGGACCTGGAGGAGGAGGCGGACGAGGAGGCGGAGGGATCCCTCCGCGGTCGCCTCCTGGAGCAGGTCCTGGCGGCCAACCCCTTCCAGGTGCCCGTCTCCATGATCGATCAGTACATCCAGTCCATGCTGGGGGAGGAGCAGAAGCTCACCCCGGAACAGCGGGAGGAGGCCCGGACCCAGCTGGGTGCCCAAGCCGAAGTGGCGGTGAAGCGGTTCCTGGTCATCGACGAGCTGGCCCGGTCCCGGGACCTCCACGCCACCCCCGACGAGGTGGACACCCGGGTGGAGGAGATCGCCGAGCGCTCCCAGACGCCTCCGGGCGAGGTCTACGCCCGCCTCCAGCGGTCCGGCCGGTTGGAGCGACTGGAGCAGGAGATCACCGAGGACAAGGTCTTCGACTTCCTGAAGTCCCAATCCACCATCGCGGACGCCTCCTGATCCCTGGCACGTCCCCCGTCCCGAATCCCCCCGAGTCCCCCAGAGCCCACGCCGAGGAACCCCGCTCCATGCCCATCTACCCGCCCTACGTCATCGAACGCACCAGCCGCGGCGAGCGGAGCTACGACATCTTCTCGCGGCTCCTCATGGACCGCATCGTCTTCCTGGGGAGCCCCATCGATGACACGGTGGCCAACATCATCGTGGCCCAGCTCCTCTTCCTGGACGCCGAGGACCCGGAGCGGGACATCTACCTGTATATCAACTCCCCGGGGGGAAGCGTCTACGCCGGTCTGGCCATCTACGACACCATGCAGCACCTCCGGGCGCCGGTGGCCACCTTCTGCGTGGGAATGGCGGCCTCCATGGGTGCGGTCCTCCTGGCCGGGGGGGCCAAGGACAAGCGGAGCGCCCTCCCCAACTCCCGGATCATGATCCACCAGCCCTCGTCGGGGTATCAGGGGTCGGCGGCAGACATCGAGATCGCCGCAAAGGAGGTGCTGGGCATCCGGGAACGGCTGAACCAGATCCTGGCGGACCACACCGGGCAGACGGTGGAGCGCATTGCCGACGACGTGGACCGGGATTACTTCATGAGCCCCGCCGAGGCCGCCGAGTACGGGCTCATCGACCGGGTGATCTCGCGCCGGGACGCGGTGAGCCCACCCGCCGACGCGGACGCCGAGGTCAAGGCGGACAAATAGGGACCCCAGGAGAGCCTCCATGTCCAGCGACAAGCACCTGCGTTGCAGCTTCTGCGGAAAATCCAAGGACTCGGTCCGGAAGTTCATCTCCGGCCCGAGCGTCTACATCTGCAACGAGTGCGTGGCGCTCTGCAACGAGATCCTGGCCGAGGAGGAGGACCGCTCCGCCCAGCCCGAGGCGGAGATCCCCTCCCTCACCCCCCGGGAGATCAAGGATGTCCTGGACGAGTACGTCATCGGCCAGGAGGAGGCGAAACGGACCCTCTCGGTGGCGGTCTACAACCACTACAAGCGGGTGAACCACCAGGGGGTCCTGGACGACGTGGAGGTGGAGAAGGCGAACATCCTCCTCATGGGACCCACCGGGGTCGGGAAGACCCTCCTGGCCCAGACGCTGGCCCGCACCCTGAACGTCCCCTTCACCATCGCGGATGCCACCACCCTCACCGAGGCCGGGTACGTGGGCGAGGACGTGGAGAACATCCTGGTGCGCCTCCTGCAGGCGGCGGACTACAACGTCACCGACTGTGAGCGGGGGATCA
>JBJHCB010000393.1:0-2513 GCA_050485805.1 Gemmatimonadota bacterium
ATGATGGGGGTCCACATGTGGAAGGGGACGGCCGCCACCTTGAAGGCGAACCCGATGGCCAGGAGACCCAGCCCCGCCAGGAGGAGGGGGGAGAAGGCCGCTCCCTCCTGCACCACCCGGGCGATCTCGGTGAGGTGGACCGATCCCGTGGCGCCCCACACCAGGGCGATGCCGTAGAGGAGGAAGGAGGAGGAGAAGGCGCCCAGGATGAAGTACTTGAGCGCGGCCTCCGCCGACCGACGGTCCCGCCGGTGGAATCCGGTGAGGACGTAGGCCGCCACCGACATGGTCTCCAGACCGATGAAGAGGAGGATGAGGTTCCGGCTCGAGGCCATGAACATCATCCCCACCGTGGCCAGGAGGAGGAGGCTGTAGTACTCGCCGATCTGGAGCCGCTGCCGGGAGAGGTAGGGGAAGGAGACCAGGATGGTGAATCCCGCCCCGGCCAGGAGGATCCAGTTGGCGAAGAGGCGGAACCCGTCCACCGCCACCATCCCCCCGGTCCCCTCCACCGAGATCCCGTAGAGCCATCCGTTGGCCAGCGCCGCCAGGAGGATCCCCCCCAGGGAGAGCCAGGCCAGGGGCGAGGCGTCGCCGGGCGTGGGCTCCTCGCCGTCCCGGACGAAGGTGCCGGCCAGGAGGACGGCCATGCCGGCCACGGAGAGGACGATCTCCGGAAGGAGCGCCCAGATGTAGTCGGCCCGTGAAGTGAAGTCGAGGATCATGCCCGTCTCAGTCCTGGTCCCTGTTCGTCATCGAGGCCGGCTCCCCGGGGAGCCCCAACACCGGATGCCGCCATCCTTCCCCCGTCTCCCGCGCGTCCGGGAAGGACACGCCGGCCGGCGGGGCCGACACCGGTCCCCCGCCGCTTCTCACCGCGCTCCGTCCCAACTCTCCCATCTGGGAACCAGGGGGGACCTCCCCCGGCGCCAGGGGGTCGGGGGTCGGGAGGGGGGTGGGGAGCCGGGCCCGGCCGGGGCGATCTGCGGCATGCTCCCGGGTGGCCTCCATGAGGGCACCGGAAGCCCCCTCGTCCACCCACTCCACGATGGCCGTGACGCCGGGCTCCATCCGCTCCAGGATGGGCGCCGGGTAGACCCCGATGACCACCATGAGGAAGAGGAGGGGGGCGAGGACCGCGATCTCCCGGCCCGACAGATCCTCCATGGTCCGGTTCTCCCGGCGGTCGAGGTCGTTGAAGAGGATCTTCTGGACCATGGGGAGCATGTAGTACGCGGCGAAGATCACCCCGGTGGCCGCCAGGAAGGCCATGACGGGGTAGCGCTCGAAGGTTCCCAGCAGGGCCAGGAACTCCCCCACGAACCCACTGGTCCCGGGAACGCCGATGGAGGCCATGGCGGTGACCACCAGGGCCGTGGCCAGGAGGGGTGCCACCTTGGCCAGCCCCCCGAAGGCGTCGATCTCCCGGGTGTGACGACGCTCGTAGAGCATCCCCAGGATGAGGAAGAGGGCCCCCGTGGAGATCCCGTGGGAGATCATCACCACCAGCCCGCCCTGCAGTCCGTTCACCGTGAGGGCGAAGATCCCCAGGACCACGAACCCCATGTGGGAGACCGAGGTGTAGGCGACGAGCTTCTTGGCATCGGGCTGAACCGCCGCCACCCAGGCGGCGTAGATGATCCCCACCACCGCCAGGGCCATCATCACCAGGACCACCGTGGGATGGGCCGCCGCCTCGGGGAAGAAGGGGAGGGCGAACCGGAGGAAGCCGTAGGTCCCCATCTTCAGGAGCACGGCCGCCAGCACCACCGAACCGGGGGTGGGGGCCTCCACGTGGGCGTCGGGGAGCCAGGTGTGGAGGGGGAAGAGGGGCACCTTGATGGCGAAGGCCAGGGCGAAGGCGCTGAAGAGCCAGAGCTGTTCCTGGAGGGAGAGCGGGGTTCCCAGGAGGTCGTAGTAGTGGAACGACGGGAAGCCGTTCACCATCCACGCCTGCCAGAAGAGGTACAGGATCCCCACCAGCATGAGGAGGGAGCCCAGCGCCGTGTAGAGGAAGAACTTCACGGCGGCGTAGATCCTCCGCTCCCCGCCCCACACCCCCACGATGAAGTACATGGGGACCAGGGTCAGCTCGAAGAAGACGTAGAAGAGGAAGAGGTCCAGCGCGGTGAACACCCCCACGATCCCCGTCTGCAGCAGGAGGAGGAGGGCGTAGAAGGCCCGCTGCCGCTCCCGGATGTACCGGAAGGCCCCCAGGATGGCCACCGGCATGATGAAGGTGGTGAGGAGGACCATGAAGAGGCTGATCCCGTCCACCCCCAGGGCGTAGTTCACCCCCCAGATCCCGATCCACGACACGGAGGAGGTGAGCTGGAAGAGGGGCCCCGCGGCGTCGAAGCTCCACCAGAGCCCCAGGCTCAGGACGAAGAGGGCCGCCGTCCACCCGAAGGCCATCTCCTTCGCCCGGTTCTCCGGGGCAAGGAGGACTCCGGCCACCCCCACCAGGGGGAGCCAGACCAGGGCGTGGAGGATCCAGAGGTCGTACCCGATGG
>JBJHCB010000394.1:0-2513 GCA_050485805.1 Gemmatimonadota bacterium
AAGGACCACGGCGAGGATCAGGGGGGGACGTGTCCGGGCCCGGCGGGCCAGGGCTGCGGCCAGCACGCCCAGGAGGGTGAACGCGCCCACGTGCAAGGCGGTGTACCCGGCCACCGCGGCCAGCAGCACCGCCACGCTCCCGGCGTCCCGTGCTCCGAGGAAGATCGCCGAGCCCAGGGCGGCCGGAGTGAAGAGCGGCCTCCCCAGGGCGAGGTCCACCAGGAAGAACCAGAAGGCGACGGTGGCGGCGCCCGCCACACCGGCCAGCGCCCCCTCCTGCCAGATGGATCTCCGGTCCATGATGCCTCCCGCGTTCGTCGTTCCTCCAGACGGACCGTCCCCGCCCAGGCCGCGCCCCGCCCGGACCGCGGGCGAGGCCTTCCCTGACGGCGCTAGCGCACCCGCCCCTCGTCCTGGGGCTTCTGGTAGCTCGTGCCCTCCTTCTCCGGCTCCAGTTCCGGCTCCCTTCGGGTGGGGCGCTTGAAGGCGGCCATGGCCACGACGGCCAGGACCACCACGGCGAGCAGGGCGAGCATCAGGTAACCCATGGTTCCTCCATTGCCGGAATTCGTTGCCGGGATCGGTTGCCGTCAGGTGTGGAGCGATCCGGTGTGGAGCTCCTCCGAAACGGGCGGGCGAAACGGGCGCGCGCGGCCCGCCGGGCCGGATCAATCGATGGGTGGTGAGGCGACGTCGGAGTTCCAGATGTGTCGGAGGATCCCCCACCCCTCCCCCGGCTCCGTGGTGTCCCGCCGGAGGACACTGAGCCAGCTCCCCTCCTCCGTCCACTGGATGGGGCCATCCGGGGTGTCCGCGACGAACTGCTGCACGAAGGTTCCTCGAGCGAAGGCCACGAACGGGCCTCCCTCGATCTCCATGTCGCCCAGGGTCATGATGGTGAGTTCCACCCCCGGGGGCGGCTGCAGGGCCTCGGAGATGTTCCCTCGACCTTCCACCGCCGGCTGCTCGGGGGGCAGGAGGGCCGCGTCCTCCCGGAAGAGCGCGGCCACGCGCCCCCAGTCACCCTCCATGGCCGCCTCCACGTAGGTCTCGGCCAACTCCTCGATGGCGGCCTGATCCTCGGGCAGGAGCCCCATCTCCGGCGGTGCCAGCTCGCACGCCGCCACGAGGAGCACCAGGCCCGTGAAGCATCCGGAGACGCGCAGGGTGAGCCACATGATCCAACTCCTTGCAGAACGATCTCTTCCGTCGCCGGGGATCCCATGGCAGGGAACCTCCTCCCTGAACGGGATGCACGAGGGATGCCGCCCCGGGATCCGTGGGGAAGGCCGCCCCCCGCCCCCCCTTCGGCTGGCTACTTCGACACGCCCCACCGCGCTGCCCGATCTGGGGACCTCTGCCCGGCACACGGGGCGTTTCAGAAGCAGGCGGCGTGAAATACCGTTTCCGCGGTTCGAGGTCGCCCACCCGGGAGCCCCAGCCCATCCCTTCGCCCGTCTCCTTCCCGGCATCTCCCCTGCTTCCCTGTTGGGGTGGGCCGGAGGGGAGGCTGGGCTCCCGGGGCCGGCCCGGCGCCCTCCATCCACCGGGTCGCCTCCTGAGTCCTTCGCCGTCCCTCCCGGAGCCGGAGACCGATGACCCATCGAATCCTGGCCGACCTCACCATGGCCGTCCACGTGGCCTTCATCCTCCTCGTGGTGCTGGGCGGCCTGTTGGTGGCCTGGCGCCGATGGGTGGCCTGGATCCACATCCCCGCGGTCCTCTGGGGCGCCCTCATCACCTTCATCGGCTGGACCTGTCCCCTCACTCCCCTGGAGAACCACTTCCGCCGGCTGGGTGGACAGGCGGGGTACACCGAGAGTTTCATCGAGCACTACCTCCTCCCTGTCCTCTACCCGGGGGGGATCGGGGAAACGGGGTGGATCGCCCTCGGGGTGGGTGTCGTGGTGGTGAACCTTCTGATCTACGGGTGGATCCTCCGGAAGGAACCATGGGGAAGGAAGAGAGCGTGACGGGGGGCCGCGCCGCACGCCCGGCGTTTCAGGCGGTTGGGGGACGAAACCCGCCACCGAACGGCTCCTCCCCGCCGCCACCCCTGGATGGGGTCGGGGCGCCTGCGGACCGGAGGGACGCCCCATGGCATGCATCTTCCTCCTTCCCCCCACCGTGGAACCGCGGGGAGATCGATCCTCCCCACCCCCTGCACGCCGGAGCCGCCATGACCCGCCCCCACCTCGCATTGGCCGCGGTCCTGTCCCTTCTCGTCCTCCTGCCGGAACCGGCGGACGCCCAGTACTTCGGACGGAACAAGGTCCAGTGGGATCGCTTTGACTTCCAGGTCCTGGAGACGCCCCACTTCGAGCTCCACTTCTACCCCGGGTTCGAGGAGCCCATCGAGGACGTGGCCCGGATGGCGGAGCGCTGGTATGAGCGACTCGCGCGCACCTTCCAGCACGAGCTCGTGGAACGGCGTCCCCTCATCTTCTACGCGGACCACCCGGACTTCCAGCAGACCAATGTCCTCATGGGGACCTTCGGGGATGGGACGGGGG
>JBJHCB010000395.1:0-2511 GCA_050485805.1 Gemmatimonadota bacterium
GGAGGACAGGGAACCGGGGTGGTGGTGGAGGAGGACGGGACGATCCTCACGAACCTCCACGTGGTCATCGGGGTGGAGCGCCTGGAGGTGGTCTTCTGGGACGGGACCCGATCCCCCGCCGAGGTGGTGGGCGTCCGCCCCGAGATGGATCTGGCCATCATCCAGGCGACGCTCCTTCCCGACGACCTGATCCCGGCCACCATCCGGACCACCCGGGACCTGCACCTGGGAGACCGGGTGGTCGCAGTGGGATTCCCGTTCGGGATCGGGCCCTCCCTCTCGGCAGGGGTGGTCTCGGGGCTCCGCCGGGAGTACCGGAACCCGGAGGGGGAGCGGGTCCTGACGAACCTCATCCAGTTCGACGCCGCAGCCAACCCGGGGAACTCGGGAGGCCCGTTGGTGACGGAAGACGGCTTCGTGGTGGGGATCGTCACCGCCATCCTCAACCCCAACAACCAGCGGTCCTTCGTGGGGATCGCCTTCGCCGTCCCCATCGAGGAGGCCATGGCCGCCCTGGGGAGCTCGCCCTTTTGACCGTGACGCCGGCGGCCTACCCCGGCCATCCTCCATTCCATCCACGCCCCCATGCGGGGAGGACATCGCGAGCCCATGACCGACTCCTTCGGCCCCGGATCCGAGAACACCCGCCTCACCGAGCGCCTCCTCTATGAGGTGAAGAAGGTGGTGGTGGGGCAGGACGCCTTCCTGGAGCGGGTCCTGGTGGCCATCCTGGCCCAGGGCCACCTCCTGGTGGAAGGGGTGCCCGGCCTGGCCAAGACCCTCACCGTCAAGACCCTGGCGGGGAGCATCCGGGGGAGCTTCAAGCGGATCCAGTTCACCCCGGACCTGGTCCCGGCGGACCTGGTGGGAACCCGGATCTACAACCAGGGGACGGGGGCCTTCACCACCTCCCTGGGGCCGGTCTTCACCAACCTCCTCCTGGCCGATGAGATCAACCGGGCCCCGGCCAAGGTCCAGAGCGCCCTCCTGGAGGTGATGCAGGAGTACCAGGTCACCATCGCCGGGGAGACCCACCGGGTCCCCCGGCCCTTCCTGGTCATGGCCACCCAGAACCCCCTGGAGAGCGAGGGCACCTACCCCCTCCCCGAGGCCCAGGTGGACCGCTTCATGATGAAGGTCCTGGTGGGGTATCCCGACCCGGACGAGGAGTTCGTCATCGTGGAGCGGGTGACGGGCACCCCCGCGTCGGTGGTCCCGGTGGCCACCACCGAGGACCTCACCCGCCTCCAGCAGTCCTGCCGGAAGGTCTTCGTGGATCCCTCCCTCATCCGGTACGCCGTACGGCTGGTCACCGCCACCCGGGACCCGGCCTCGGCGGGGCTGGGGGAGCTCTCCCGCTACCTGACCTGGGGCTCCAGCCCCCGGGGGACGATCCATCTCATCGAGGCGGGACGGGCCATGGCCTTCCTCCGGGGACGGGACTACCTCCTTCCGGAGGACGTGACGGACCTGGCCAAGGACGTCCTCAGGCATCGGCTGATCCTCTCCTACGAGGCCCTTTCGGAGAACCTGGGCGCGGACCACATCCTGGATCGGATCATGGCCCGCATCCCGCCCCCCGAGAAGCCCCTGGAGAGCCATGCCCGGGCCCAGGTCGGAGCCTGACGGGGCCGTGCCTGCGAGCCGGGGTGACCCGTCGGTGCGCCGGGCGGAGCGGAAGGCCGATCCGGAGGCACTCCTCCGCCGGGTGGAGTGGACCGTCCTCCGCCGGCTGGATGGCCTCCTCTATGGCGACTATCGCACCTTCTTCCGGGGGGTGGGTCTGGACCTGGCGGACCTGAGGGAGTATCAGCTCCACGACGATGTCCGCCACATCGATTGGAACGTCACCGCCCGACTCCAGAGCCCCTTCGTCCGGGAGTTCCACGAAGACCGGGAGATCACGGCCTGGTTCCTCCTGGACCTGAGCCCCTCGGTGGACTTCGGCTCCGGAGAGACCCGGAAGGACGAGGTCCTGGCGGAGTTCGTGGCCATCCTGGCCCGTCTCCTGACCCGGACGGGGAATCGGGTGGGTGCGATCCTCCACCGGGCCGGACGGGAGTTCGTCCTCTCCCCCCGGGGGGGGCGCACCCAGGTCCTCCAGCTCCTGGACCACATCCTCCGGCCTCCCGACGCGGATCCCTCCTCGCCACCCGGCACCACCGACCTGGGGGCATTCCTGGCCCACGCCGGTCCCATCCTGAAGCGCCGCTCCTTCGTCTTCGTGGTCTCCGACTTCGTGAGCCTCCCCGGGTGGGGGAAGCCACTCCTCAACCTGGCGCGGCGCCACGAGCTCCTGGCCGTGCGGCTCTATGACCCGCTGGAGATGGCCCTCCCCGATCTGGGGCTCGTGGTCATGGAGGACGCGGAGACCGGGGAGCAGCTCCTGGTGGACACCCAGGACGAGGGGTTCCGCCTTCGCTTCCAGGCTGCGGCCCGGGCCCGGGAGGAGGAGCTTCGCACGACCTTGGCCCAGGCCGGGGTGGACGCGCTGGAGCTCTCCACCGAGGG
>JBJHCB010000396.1:0-2507 GCA_050485805.1 Gemmatimonadota bacterium
CCCTTCCACATGGAGTACCGGGTGGGGGCGAAGCAGGACGGCACCCTCACGGCCGTGGACGCCCGGACGGTCCTGGACGGGGGGGCCTACGCCTCGTTCGGCCTCGTGACCACCTACTATTCCGGCCAGCTCCTCACGGCGCCGTATCGGATGCCGGCCTACCGCTTCAACTCCACCCGGGTCTATACGAACAAACCGGCGTGCGGGCCCAAGCGGGGACATGGCTCGGTCCAGCCCCGCTTCGCCTTTGAGGTGCAGCTGGACAAGGTGGCGGAGCGGATCGGACTGGACCCCATGGAGCTCCGCCGTGTGAACTTCATGGGCTCCCACACCCGGACGGTGAACGAGCTCCGGGTCACCTCCAACGGCTTCCTGGAATGCCTGGAGGCGGTGGAGCGGGCCAGTGGGTGGAGGGAGAGGTGGCGGCGCCTCCCCTTCGGCCGGGGGCTGGGGGTGGCGGGCTCCTGCTATATCTCGGGGACCAACTATCCCATCTATCCCAACGACATGCCCCAGTCGGCCATCCAGATCCAGGTGGATCGCTCAGGGCGGGTGGCGGTGTTCTCCGGGGCTTCGGAGATCGGACAGGGGGTGGACTCCATGGTGGCCTACGTCGCCGCCGAGGAGCTGGGGGTTCCCCTGGAGTACGTCCGGGTCTATGCCGGGGACACCGACTTCACCCCGGTGGACCTGGGGGCCTACTCCTCCCGGGTCACCTTCATGCTGGGCAACGCCTGCCTGGACGCGGCCCGGAAGCTCCGGCGGAAGGTGCAGGAGGCCGTGGCGGAGCGGTGGGAGTGCGCCCCGAAGGAGGTGCTCCTGGCGGGGGGGAGGGCCCTCTTCGCCCGGGATACGGCTCGCCAGATCCCCATCCGGGAGGCCTTCGTCCTGGCGGAGTCGAAGTTCGGCACCCTGGGGGAGGTGGGCTGGTACAACACGCCGAAGGATATCCATGGAGAGTACCGGGGGGGGACCATCGGGGCCTCCCCCGCGTACTCCTTCACCGCCCACGTGGCGGAGGTGGAGGTGGATCCGGAGACGGGGTTCGTGGAGGTGCAGCGGATCTGGGTGGCCCACGACTGCGGACGCGCCCTGAACCCCGTGCTGGTGGAGGGTCAGATGGAAGGTTCGGCCTACATGGGCTTCGCCGAGGCCCTCATGGAGGAACACGTCTTCAAGGACGCGGACCACGGACGGGCGGGGCTCCACAACGCCCCCTCCCTGCTGGACTACCGGATCCCCACCTCCCTGGACACCCCGGAGCTGGAATCCCTCATCGTGGAGTCGGTGGACCCCGAGGGCCCCTACGGGGCAAAGGAGGCGGGTGAGGGGCCGCTGCATCCCTCCATCCCCGCCATCGCCAACGCCATCCACGACGCCGTGGGGATCCGGATGGACCGCCTTCCCTTCACCCCGCCCCGGGTCTGGAAGGCCCTCCGCCAGGCCGAGGCCGACGGCGCCCTCCGGAAGCCGGACCTCCCCAGGGGCGTCTCCCCCTCGCTGGAGCCCGCCGTCCCATGAGCCTCTCCCCGTCCCGGTGGACGCGTCCCCTGGGGGGGGCCGTCTGCGCGCTGTTCCTGGTGGCGTGCGGCGGCCCGGGTGAGGCGGAGGCCAACGGAGCCCCATCCGGGTCCCGGACGGGAGCCCAGCCCCCGGGCCCCTCCTTTCCCGCCTCGGCCTCCTTCTCCTACGCCGGGCCGGTCCTGGGCCTCCCCGGCCGGGCGCCGGAGGAGGCGGAGCTCCACGAAACGGAGGCGGACTGGGCCATCGCCGCCGCCAGCGTCGCCTGGGGGAGGGCCCGGGGACTCCAGGGCCTCCCCGTGGGGGAGGTGGCGGCCATCCTGGGGAGCACCTTCGTGGGGAGCCCCTACGTTCCCGGGGGGCTGGAGCTCCCCGGGCCGGAGCGACTGGTGGTGAACCTCTCCACCTTCGACTGCGTCACCTTCGTGGAGCACATGCTGGTGCTGGCACGCCTGGTGGTGGATCCCGCCTTCACCCCCACCCGGGAGGGGGTGGGAGAGGGAGGGAGCGGGGAAGGGGGATCCGCTGCGGCGGACGACGACTTCCGGGAGCGGTACCGCCGGGAACTGGCGGCCCTCCGCTACCGGGACGGCCAGGCCGACGGATATGAGAGTCGCCTCCACTACTTCACCGAGTGGATGGACCGGGGGATCGACCAGGGCCGGTTCGAGGAGGTCACCCATGACCTGGGCGGGGTCCCCGACCCCCGTCCCATCCACTTCATGACCTCGAATCCGGAAGCCTACCGCCAGCTCCGGGAGGAGCCCGAACTCCTCCCCTTCTTCCGCGACAAGGAAGCGCGCCTCTCCAGCCGCACCCGACTCTACGTCCCCCAGGAGCGAATTGCCGAGGTGGAGGACGGCGTCCGGAACGGGGACGTCATCGCCGCCGTCTCCACCGTGGACGGGCTGGACATCGCCCACACCGGGCTGGCCATCTGGCACGACGGCCGCCTCCATCTCCTCCACGCGCCCCTGGTGGGGGAC
>JBJHCB010000397.1:0-2507 GCA_050485805.1 Gemmatimonadota bacterium
CATGACCTTCACGTCCGTCCCTCCCAGGCGGAGGGCGGTGCGGCAGCAGTCCATGGCCGTGTTCCCCACGCCGATGACCAGGACCCGGGGCTCGATCCGGTCGATGTGTCCGAAGGCCACCGACTCCAGCCAGTCGATGCCGATGTGGATCCGGTCCGAGTCGTAGCGCCCCGGGATCTCCAGGTTCTTTCCCCGGGGGGCGCCTGAGCCGATGAAGACGGCGTCGAAGGTGCCGTCCATCTCTCCGTCCAGGAGGGCCCGGAGGCTCTCCACCGGGGTGTTCAGCCGGAGGTCGGCCCCCATCTCCAGGATGTAGCCGATCTCCTCCTCCAGGACGGAGGGGGGGAGGCGGAACTGGGGGATGTTGGACCACATGAGGCCGCCGGCGCGGTCGTGCTTCTCGAAGAGCACCACCTCATAGCCCAGGGGGAGGAGGTCGTTGGCCACCGCCAGGGACGCGGGACCCGCCCCCACGCACGCCACCCGCTTCCCGTTCCGGACCTCGGGGACCCGGGGAAGGAAGGGACGGACGTCATCCCGGAGATCGGCGGCCACCCGCTTCAGACGGCAGATGGCCACCGGCTCCCCATCCAGGCGGGTCCGGCGGCAGACGGGTTCGCACGGCCGGTCGCAGGTCCGCCCCAGGATCCCGGGAAAGACGTTGGACCGGCGATTCAGGAGATAGGCTTCGATGAAGCGGCCCTGGCCGATGAGCCGGATGTACTCGGGGACGTTGGTGTGGGCGGGGCACCCCCACTGGCAATCCACCACCCGGTGGTAGTAGGCCGGGTCGGAGACATCCGTGGCCGGGGGAACGCCGCTCCCGGCTCGGGCCTCCCCCGGTCTGGGGGATGGGGGGGGGGGGGTGGGGGGGGGCCATCCGGGAGGGGCGGGACCGGGGTTACCGCGGCCTTGGGGCCGTCTGTTCGGCCCGTTGGCTCCCTCCCCCGGGGCCGTCCCCCGGGAAGGAGAAGAGGGGACAGAAGGCGCCGGTGCATCGGACCCCGTAGTCCATGCACACCAGGATCCGGGAATCCTGCACCGAGGGTCTCCGCCCCAGGCGTTCGTCTCCCCGGACCATGACGGGCACGTTCCGGTCGGTGGCGGAGCAATAGGCCCTTCGAACCTTCACCATGGCGCCTCCGGGGGAGAGGCGGAGAGGACCATCCCACCCGGGTCCTCCCCGCCCCGGAAGAGTAGGGTACCCCTCGGGTGCCGGGCAAGGAGAATCGCCGAACGCCCCCTCAGGCGATCCCGTTCCGGAGGGCCTGTCGCATGGCCTCCACGAAGCGCTCCACCTCTTCCATCGTGGTGTAGACCGACGGGCTGATCCGGAGCCCCCGGCAGGCGGGGTGGCCGATGGGGGTGACGATGATCCGGTGCCGTTCCCAGAGCCATTCCGCCAGCGGTCCCGGCTCGATGCCCTCCACCGCCACGTTGGCGATCCCCGCCGCATGGCCGGGGTTCAGGGAGGTATGGAGGCGGACCCGGTCATCCTCGAGGAGGGCCCGGGCCCAGCTGTCCCGGAGGTGGACCAGGCGGGCGACCTTCCGCTCCGGACCGACCCCCTCGTGGAAGGTGAGGGCCTGCCCGATGGCCAGATGGTTGGCGCAGGGGTGGGTCCCCACCTCCTCGAACTTCCGGATGTCCCCGTCCATCCGCTCCGGCGAGGCCATGAGGGGCCAGAGCCCGGGGATCCGGTCCCGGCGGACGTAGAGGAAGCCCGTGCCAAAGGGAGCGAAGAGCCACTTGTGGAGGGAGGTGGCGTAGTAGTCGCACCCCAGGTCGTCCAGGGTGAAGGGGAAATGGGCGAAGGCGTGGGCCCCGTCCACGATGACCGGGATTCCCCGCTCCCGGGCCATGGCCACCACCTCCCGCACCGGGAGGATCTGCCCGGTGATGTTGATCATGTGGCACATGAGGATGAGGCGGGTCCGGTCCGTGATCTCCGCCTCGAAGCACCGGACGATCTCCCCCGGGTCCTCCGCCGGGACGGGGATGGGAAAGGTCTTGAGGACGATCCCCTCCCGGCGCACCCGCTGCTCGAAGGTGGTGAGCATCCGGGGGTAGTCCTGGTCCGTGGTGAGGACCTCGTCCCCCGGCGCCAGGTCGAAGCCGAACTGGCAGATCTGGAGCCCCTCGGAGGCGTTCCGGGTGAAGGCCATCTCCTCGGGATCGGACCCGAAGCTCCGGGCCAGGCGCTGCCGGACCCCCTCCTTCTGGGGCTCCAGGACGCGCCACATGTTCCGGACCGGCGCCTCGTTGGAGTAGGCCAGGTAGCGGGCCATGGCGTCCTGTACGGCCCCCGGGGCCGGACTCACCCCGCCGTTGTTCAGGTTCACCAGGGAGCGGTCCACCCGGAAGGCCTGCTGCACCTCCCGCCAGAGGAGCTCGTCCCGGGCGGCCTCCCCAGGTGGGCGGGCGTCCTGGTCCAGGAGGTCCAGGACCCCCTCCAGGCGGTGGGGATCCAGCCAGCCGCCGGCCCGGACGGCCGCGGCCGCGGGGTG
>JBJHCB010000398.1:0-2484 GCA_050485805.1 Gemmatimonadota bacterium
TCATGAACCCCGAGAGCACCCCGGAGAAGAGGACGATGGCCAGCATGAGCCGGCTCTCCCTCGGCCCCGCCCACCGGAGGATCCGGGCCCCCACCAGGTCCGCCACCCCCGTGCGGGACAGCCCCGCAGACAGCACATACATCCCGGCGATGGAAAGAACGGCGGGACTGGCGAATCCCGCCACCGCCCGCTCCGCCGGCGCCAGCCCCAGCACGGCCACCAGGGCCAGGACCAGGAGCGCCGTGATGTCCACCCGGAATGCCCCAGTGGCGAAGGACACCACCGCCCCCAGGAGGACGAGGAGGACGAGGGCCAGTTCGATGCTCATATCGGTGGCCCCGGGAGGCCCGACGAAGGGACCACCGGGCTCAGACGGGGCGCTCGATGACCTCCGTGCCCAGCGACCGGCTCAGTTCGGGGTGCTTCTTCCACAGATATCCCACCATGGTCACCACTCCCACCAGGTTTCCGATGGCGATGTTCCACCAGGCCAGGGGCCCCAGCAGGAACTCGGCAGCCACGGTGATGATCCCCAGGAAGAAGGCCTCGAAGGCCACGAAGAAGAGGATCCCCCCGATGAGGAGCTGGGGCTGCTCCTCCGCCTCCCGGGCCAGGGCGGCGGCGGCGATGCCGAAGGGGACGATGACGGCGTAGTGGACGGGGGTGTAGGCCAGGGTGATCCAGAAGGAGACCTCCACCTCCGCCAGGTCCGAGGCTCCCAGGAAGAGGACCGAGCCCAGGGCCGAGGGGGTGAAGAAGGGCCGCCCCTGGATGCCGTCCACCAGGAGAAACCAGGTGGCCACCATGAATCCCGAGGCCACTCCGGCGATGAGCCCCTCCCGGAGAACCGCCCCCTCCTGGAGCGCGGATCCCCACGCCACCCGATCGGTGACGCCGGTCTGGTGGAGGACGGCCACCAGGGTGATCCCGGCCAGGACGTTCCCCACCAGGGTCTCCACCCAGCCGAGTTGGGCCACCACGTCCATTCCGGTGACGGCCACGCTCCCGTAGAAGATCCCCAGGAAGAGGGCGAACCCCACCACCATCCCGAGGGGGACATTGGGGGCCCGCTCCAGGTGGGACATGCCCCATGCGGTGGCGGCGCCCACCACCACGAAGCCGGAGACGTGGAAGACGGTGAACAGGGCGATGAGCCCGGGAGACCCCTCCAGCCCCTCCATCCCGAAGAGGGCGGAGCCGATCATGGCCGGTGTCCGGAAGGGCGAGCTCGCCGCCAGGTCCACCAGGAGGAACCAGAGGGCCAGGATCGTGGCCCCAGCCAGCCCTGCGATCACGCCCCGCACCAGCACTCCCTTCCCTCCCACCATCCCCATCCTCCCGTCTCGTCTGGTTTCGGCACCCGGGCTCTCCCCGCGGCTTCCGTATCCTCACCCTCCACCCCCTCCGCCCGTTCCCCCCGGGTGAGTCAACGGGTTCCTGCGCGGCTCCCGGCGATCTCCAGGACCACGTCCCAGTAGAACCGCACGAAGCGGTGGAGCTCCGCCTCCAGGATCCGCTCCTGGTCCCCGTGGGCCCCGTAGCCCAGGCCCTGGTCCTCAGCGTCCACGGCAGGCCCGATGCCGTAGCAGTCCACCCCCATGGACCGCACCTGGGCCATGTCCGTGGCCCCGGTGCTCATGGTGGGAAGCGTCACCGTTCCGTAGTGCCGGGTCACCGCCTCCTCAATGGCCCGGAAGGCATGGGTGTCGATGGAGGTGCCCCCGGCGGGACGCTGCATCCCATCCCGGGGAGCGAAGCGGACCTCCACCCCGGGATCGTCCACCACGCCCCGGATGAGGTCCAGGAGCTGATCCGGATCCTCGTCGGGAAGGGCCCGGATGTCCAGTACCGCCCGGGCCTCGGAGGGGATGACGTTCATCCGGTCCCCCCCCTCCAGGATGGTGGGAGAGACGGAGGTGCGGAGCTGGGAGGCGTAGCCGGGGGCGTGCTCCCGGAACCAGGCCAGGGCGTCCCGGAGCTCTGCGGGATCGCCCGAGATGACGGCCCGGAACCGCGCCGCCTCCTCCGGGGGCGCCATCTCCGCCATGCGCCGGAAGTACTCCCGGGTGGTCTCGTTCAGTCGGGGCTCCGGGTCCCAGTCGGCCATGGCGGCCACGGCCCGGGACAGGCGGGCGATGGCGTTCCCCGGAAGGGGGACCGACCCATGTCCTGACGGACCCCGGGCGATGAGCTCCACGGTCCGGGGGATCTTCTCCAGGGTTCCCACGGAGGCCAGCACCGGCTCCCCCTCCCGGAGCACGACCCCACCTCCCTCCGCCAGGCAGAACTCGGCGGCGATCTCGTCCCAGTGCTCCTGCACCATGAAATCGATCCCCACCCGGGTGGTCCCCTCCTCGCCGGCCTCGGCCAGGAAGACCACGTCCCGGTCCAGGGGGACCTCCATCCGGTGGAGGAGGAGGAGCATCATGAGGGAGGCCACCACGTTGTCCTTGTCGTCCAGCGCCCCCCGACCGTAGATGTAGC
>JBJHCB010000399.1:0-2451 GCA_050485805.1 Gemmatimonadota bacterium
TTCCGCCTCGGTGAGCCCGGGAAGGGATCGGCGGTCGCTCATTCCCTCCCTCCGGTCCTGGACCGCCTCCCTGGAGTCGCCGCGTCCCAGGAAGAGGTCGATCCGCTCCTCCAGGTTGGGCATGGCGGTACGGATCCGGAGCCGTCCGTCCGGATCGAAGCCCTGGGGGCCCCGATGGAAGCCCGAGATCTCGACGGAGCCGGCGGTACTCCTCGCCGCCCGCAGGTCCCGTTCGTCGCCGAAGAGGCCGTCCACCCAGAGCACCATGCCACAGGCGGCCTCGTGGGCGAGGCGGGAGGCCTCCTCCGCCACCCCCTCGTCGGCAGGCTCGGTGCGGCACAGGGACCGGGCTGCGCCCAGGGAAAGGGTGTCGGGGAGGGTGGGGTCCAGCGAACGTCTCCCCGGGGATCCCAGGTACCGGGACGGGGCCTGCCCCATCGCGGAAACGCGGGGAGGAGAAGCCTCCCCCTGGGGGCCGCGATCCACCGGTCCCCCGGCGGGAAGCCGACGGCCCTCGCCCTCCCCCACGGCCCCTCCCGGGGAGGGACCGATCCCCAGCACCATCAGCGACGCCAGGAGGGGTAGGAAGGGCGAGGACCGCCGCATACTACGGATCAGTCCCAGTACGGCCGGGTCCCGTAGTAGTCGTAGATCCCCCGCCCCCAGGCGGGATCGGCGAAGTCGGGCCAGTCATCCTCGTCGAAGCCGGGCGCGTTCTCGAGGCGCTCCTCGTCCACGTCCAGGACGAACCCCCCGTTGTCGGCGTTCAGGGAGAGGGCCTTCCACGGTACCGCGAAGAGCTTGTCCCCCATTCCCAGGAAGCCGCCGAAGGAGAGGACGGCGTACGCCACCGTACCGCTGGACGCGTCCAGGACGACCTCCTTGATGGTTCCCAGGTCCTCCCCCTTGAGGTTCCGCACGTCGTTTCCGGTGACATCGCCTGCGGCCACCACCCTCCGGTCCCGCCAGAGGTTCGATTCGGCATTCTGCTGCATGGTCGGTTTCTCCGTCTGGAGTTGGGGCCCCGAACCGGCGGGGACTCCGCCGGGGGTGCCTGTCCCTTGAAGGGGCAGGGGGCGTGCCACCGTCCCGCCCCCTCCCTGGAATGCCCCGCGAATGGCCCCAGGGACACGGCTCCTGGGGTTCCGGGGCGTCGGGCCGATCGCCCTGTCACCCGGTCCGTCCGCGGCTCGATCCCCGGCCACCCTGAAAGGGTTACCCACGCCTCCGGGGGACAGGTAGGATTCTCCCGTCCCCGGGTGCCCGGACGGAGCGGGACCCGAGGGTCCCCGACTCCTAGACGGGACCGGGGGTTTCGGATAGACTGCCTCCGGCGGGTGGAGCCCCCCTTCCGGAGTCCCACCGCAGAGGATCGGGGCGGACCCCACCCCCGACGAAGGGGTCAAATGACCATGGACCCGACCCCGCCCCCGCCTTCCATTGGAGGCATGACCGTGACGAAGGATTCCCGGCGCAGGGCGTACGTGGAGACGTACGGCTGCCAGATGAACATCTCGGACGGGGAGCTCATGGAGGGCATCCTGGCCGCCGAGGGATACGAGTTGGTGACGTCTCCCGAGGAGGCGGATGTGATCCTGGTGAACACCTGTGCCATCCGCGACCACGCAGAGCGCAGGGTTCTGGGACGCGTCTCCCAGCTGAACGGGATCCGGCGGGAACGCCCGGAACTGGTCCTGGGGGTCACCGGGTGCATGGCCCAGCGGATGGGCACCTCCCTCCTGGAGCAGGCCCCCTTCGTGGATCTGGTCCTGGGTCCCGACGCCTACCGCTCCCTTCCCGAGCAGCTTCGCCGGGTCCGTCGGGGCGAGGCCCCGGAGGGCGCGGCCGAGGGCGAGCCGGGGCCCGGCGTGGGGGCTCCGGCCCCGGACCGCAGGATTCCCGCCGGGTCGGGGGTCCATGCCCGCCCCACACCCCGCCGCCCCGGGAGGGGTTCGGCATCCGGAACGGCCGGGAAGGGAAGGATCCAGCTTGCGGTGCTGGAGCTCGACCCCCGGGAGAACTATGAGGGGCTGGAGCAGCGGCGGAGCTCCCGTGTCTCGGCCTGGCTCCCCATCCAGCGCGGGTGCGATCACCGCTGTACCTACTGCATCGTCCCCTACGTCCGGGGTCCGGAGAAGAACCGGTCGGCCCGGGAGATCCTGGCCGAGGTCCGGGGGCTGGCCGAGGAGGGGATCTCCGAGGTCACCCTCCTGGGGCAGACGGTGAACTCCTACGTGGACGGGGACGTGGCCTTCCCGGCCCTCCTCCGGGCGGTGGCCCGGGTGGACGGGATCCGTCGGGTCCGCTTTACCTCTCCCCATCCCCACGACGTGACCCCGGCGCTGGTGGAGGTCATGGCCACCGAGCCGGCCGTCTGCGAGCACCTTCACCAGCCGGCCCAATCGGGGAACGACCGGATCCTGAAGCGGTTGGTTCGGCGGTACACCGTGG
>JBJHCB010000400.1:0-2423 GCA_050485805.1 Gemmatimonadota bacterium
CCCCCTTGACCCAGAGGGCCATCACCCGGTCGTCCTCGGCTCCCCGGTGGAGGGCCTCCACCGCCTCCCGGACCTTCAGTCGCCGGCGCTCCAGGGCCAGGGCCAGGGGATCCCGGGGGGCGGTCTCCACGAGCCCCCGTTCCAGGTCCAGGGTGAGGATGATCCGATCCGGGAGGGGCGGAGGGGAGAGGAGGGCCCGGGTGGTGAGGAGGAGGGCCAGGAAGCCCAGCACCACCAGGCCTCCTATGGAGGCCAGCACGATGAGGAGGATGCGCTTCATGGCACCACGGGAGGGAGGAGGAGGGGCCTGCACCGGGTCGGGCCCCGGAGGGGAAAGCTACCCCGAGGGGGAGGGGGTCTCAACCGGGGCACGGGCCATCCCCCCGCGGCTCCCGGTCTCCCTTGACGGACCCTCGCCCCCGGGGCGAGGATTCCGGCCCCACCCCCCGCCGACCCCTCCCCCCCGCTGGAGGCTTCCCTGAAGCCCGCCCTGCCCGCACTCCTCTCCCTCCTGGCGCTGGCGGCTCCCCCCTTGGGCGCGGCAGGTCCATCGTCGCCCCCCGAGGCCGGAGCGGTCCAGGCCGGACCTCCCGTGCTCTCCCCCACAGAGGCCGAGGAGCGGGGCCGGGATCTCCGGGTCTACCTCCTCACCATGGAACAGGGGGACGAGGTCTGGGAGAAATTCGGCCACAACGCCCTCCTGGTCCGGAACGAGGCCACCGGCGAGGAGATCGCCTGGAACTGGGGGCTCTTCAACTTCCAGGACGTGGACTTCATCCCCCGCTTCCTCCGGGGCACCATGCGGTATTCCATGGGCGGGTTCCCCCCGGACCTCATGCTCCAGGAATACGTCCGGGCGGAGCGGAGCGTCTGGGCCAACGAGGTCCGCCTCACCCCCGCCCAGGCCGGGGCCCTGGATGCCTTCGTGCGCTGGAATGCCCAGGAGGAGAACCGGCACTACACCTACGACTACTTCCGGGACAACTGCTCCACCCGGATCCGGGACGTCCTGGACCGGGTCCTCCAGGGGGAGCTGGAGGCCCGGTTCGCGGATCGGGAGACCCCCCATTCGTACCGGTGGCACACCCGACGCCTCGTCCAGGGCACCACCTGGATCGACCAGGGGCTCTCCTTCCTCCTGGGACTCCGGGGGGACCGGCCCCGGACGGAGTGGGAGGCCATGTTCATCCCCATGATCCTCATGGAGCTGCTGGAAGGGGTCCAGGTGCCCAACCCCGACCGCCCGGGAGAGATGCTTCCCCTCCTGGGCCCCAGGCAGGTGGTCCATCAGGCGGACCGCCCGCCCGCCCCGGCCGCCCCGCCCCGCTTCGCCCCCTGGTCCCTCCTCCTGGGGGTGGGCGCAGCGGGCCTCCTGGCCGGGCTCGCCGGGAGCGGTGGGGTGCCGGGCCGACGGGGGACCGGCCCTGCCGCGGCCCAGGCACCGGGGCTCGCTCCCACCCGGGCTCGCCGCTGGTCCCTGGCGATCCTGGTCCTGGGCTGGGGCCTCTTCGCCGGACTCCTGGGGACCCTCCTCGTGACGGCCTGGTTCACCGATCACGTCTTCATCCAGTGGAACCTGAACCTCTTCCACCTGAGCCCCCTGACCCTGGGGGTGGCCCTCCTCCTGGTCCCTTCCGCCCTGATTCCCCGTGTGGCCTCCGGTGGTGTGGGGCGGGGGGCCCTCGTCCTGGGTGGCCTGGTGGCGGCGGGCTCGCTGGCGGTGGCTCTCCTCCAGGGGGTGGGGGTCCTCCACCAGGGGAACGCCGAGGTGGTGGCGGTGGCCCTGCCGCTGAACCTGGCCGTCGCCTGGGTGGCCTGGCGCGTCCGGGACGGGTTCCACGGGAAAGGACCCGGCGATCATCATGCAGTTTCTGCAGGGTAGCCCCCACCGGGCCTCGTCCGCGCCCCTCCGGCCCGACGCACCCACGTCCCCTGGTCGCAACAACTTGAGGTAGCCTCCCACCCGCCTGGCAGGCCTCCTGCACGGCCCGTTCCCCGTAGCGGGGCCAGCCGCCGGATCCCCTTCCCCGGCCCCGCTTCCCGGGGATCCGGTCCAGACGAACCGACAGGAAGGTGTTCCATGGGACGGACCGGATGGATTGTCCTGGCTTCCCTGCTCCTCATCCTCGGCGTGGGATCCCTCTTCGTGGAAGGGATCTCCTACGTGTCCCGGGAAACGGTGGTGGAGGCGGGCCCGTTGGAGCTCAGGGCGGAACGGGAGGAACGGATGGCCCTCCCCCTATGGGCCTCGGTGATCCTGGTGGCCGGGGGGACCCTGGCCCTGGTGAAGGGCGCCGGGGAGGGGGATGGGCCTTGAGGATCGGCGGGGGCGGGGGGGGGGTTAACCCCCCGCCCCCCCCCGCTCTCACCCCTGTGCAGAGTAGGTCGAAGGCCCACCCCACCAACCCCCCCGCCCCGATTAA
>JBJHCB010000401.1:0-2378 GCA_050485805.1 Gemmatimonadota bacterium
GACCCCCCCCCGGCGCTCCAGGTAGGGGATCATGAGGTAGACCGAGGGGGTGTGGAAGGGGTTCCCCCCCACGAAGAGGGGGTGGAAGGAGTAGAGGAAACGGTGGCGGAAATCCTTGAAGTACCGGTTCACCAGCATGGTCACCGGAAGGTAGGCCTCCAGGCGCACCAGGTCGGGGATGAAGCCCAGCATCGTCTTCAGATCCCCGAAGGACCTGGACCCGAGCCGGTCCCCGATGACGCTGTCGTAGATGGGGCGGATCTTCCCCATGAAGGCGTCGAAGCGGTCCGCGTCCCGGGGGTTGAAGGCCGCCATCTGGGCCTTCATCCGCTCCGGATCCCCCACGTAGTCGATGTGGGTCCCGTCGTGGAAGTAGATCCGGTAGTAGGGATCCAGGGGGATGAGCTCCACGTAGTCGGAGAGCTTCCGCCCGGCGGCCCGGAAGACGGCATCGATGATGTGGGGGGCGGTGATGAGGGAGGGGCCCATGTCGAAGACGTATCCCCGGTCCTCGAACTGGTAGGCCCGCCCCCCCAGCTTCTCCCGCTTCTCCAGGAGGGTGACCTGGACCCCTGCGGCCTGCAGGCGAACGGCCAGGGCCAGCCCCCCGAACCCGCTTCCGATGACCACCGCCTGCCGGCGGCCTGACGACTCGTCCATCGAGGACTCCTGGATGGCCGCGACCGCGGCCGTGCAAAGGGAGGAAGGGCGGAGGGTGGGGCGCCATCGCCGCGGGGGCGAGGCCGGCCCGGGGTCCACCCATGGAGGAAGGCGGCAGGACCCGGAACGGGCCCGGCGGGGGGTCGTGGACCGCAGGATACCGCGGACCCCCCAGGGGGTTCCCGGCGGGGAGAAGGGGTCCGCGGCCGAACCGGTTCAGGGGGGGCTTGCGTCCCCGGGGACCCCGGAGACACCATCCGTCACCCTTCCCGGCCCGCACGTCCGCCAGCCCTCTCCGGCCCCCGCTCCATGGCGTCCTTCCCCTCCGATCCGGACCGGCCCACCCTACCGCCCCCCCGGCCCGTGGCGGTGGTGGGTGCGGGTCTTTCGGGCCTGGCCGCCGCCTTCCGGCTCCGGGAACTGGGCGTGGAGGTCGAGGTGCTGGAGGCCTCGGAACGGATCGGGGGCATGGTGGCCTCCCACCGGGAGGACGGGTTCCTCGCCGAGAGCGGTCCCCATTCCCTGGGGCGACCGGCTCCCCGGATCCGGAGCCTCCTCGCCCGGGCCGGCCTGGAGGACGCCATGGTGCTTCCGGACCCCCACCGGAGCCACCGGTTCATCGTGCGGGACGGGCGTCTCCATCCCCTCCCCGCCTCCCCCCTCGGCCTCCTCACCACACCCCTCATGGGGAAAGGGAGCCTCCTCCGCCTCCTCTCCGAGCCCCTCCGGCCCCGGAACGGGCCGGCCCCCGGGGCGGACGAGTCGGTGGCGGATCTGCTCCGGCGCCGGGGGTTGGGTCAGGACCTTGTGGAGGGCTTCCTGGATCCGTTCGTGGCGGGGGTGTACGCCGGGGACCCGGAACGCCTCTCCGTCCGCCACGCCTTTCCCCTCCTCCATGCCCTGGTGGAGGAGCACGGCTCCCTGGTCCGGGGCCTCGCCGTGAAGGGGCTCCAGGGCCGCCGGAGGGTGAGGGCAGGCAGTCGGCACGACGGGCGGAGGGGGGAGCCCCCGCCGGGGGTGCCCCCGGCCGTCCTCTCCTTCCGGGAGGGGATGGAGGAGCTCCCCCGGGCCCTGGCCCGTCCCCTGGAGGGGCGTATCCGCACCGGGGTCTCCGTGGGCGGCCTCCGGAGGGGGGAAGAAGGAGGTTGGGAGCTGGCCGACGGGGAGGGGCATCCCCTGGGGAGCTACGAGGCCGTGGTCCTGGCCGTTCCGGCCCACGTCCTGTTGGGCCTCGGGCTTCCCCTGGGAGGGAGGGTGGACCTCCGGCCCCTGGCCGTGATCCGGCACCCCCCCGTGACCCTCCTGACCCTGGGATTCCCCGAGGGTCCGGGGCAACACCCCATGAACGGCTTCGGGATGCTCATCCCGCGCCGGGAGGGGCGCGGCATCCTGGGGGCGCTCTTCCCCTCCACCCTCTTCCCCGGGCGAGCCCCCCCGGGGTTCCGCACCGTGGCCTGCTTCGTGGGAGGGACGCGGCAGCCGGAGCTGGCCCACGCCGGAGAGGAGGCGGTGGAGACCCTGGCCCGACGGGAGCTGGGGGAGTTGCTGGGCCTCCGGGAGGAGCCGGTCTTCCGTCACTTCCACGCCTGGAGGCAGGCCATCCCCCAGTTCGACCTGGGTCACGAGCGGGCCGGGGAGGCGGCGGCCGACCTGGAGACCGCCCTGCCCGGGGTCTTCCTCGCGGGGAGCTGGCGGGGGGGGGTCTCGGTGGGGGACGC
>JBJHCB010000402.1:0-2355 GCA_050485805.1 Gemmatimonadota bacterium
ATTCCGGAGTGACTCCCCGGACCTGCGCCAAGGAACCCCGGGGAAAGAAAAGGGGTTCCGGGAAAAAGACGACTCTACAGCCTACACTTGAAACGACCGCTGGACAAGGGATGGCCTCGGATCCGCCCGGGTCCCCCATGACCGCGGACGTCTCCTGGAGCCCCCATGCACGAACCTCCGGAGCCCGAGGAAAAGCCCGCATTCATGGCCCGCCTCCTCCTCACCGCCTCGCCCTTCCTCCTGCTGGCCCTTCTGGTGACCCTGGACCGATGTGGAGGCCCCGCCGGCTGAGCCCATGCCACCGCGGCGGGATCGGGCGGCCATTCAGCCACCCCGGGATCCCCCCCGGAAGCGGGGAGGCGGGACGAACTCCCCCTCGCGGACCGCTGCCTGAAGGGCCTCCAGCTCCCCCGAGGGACTCCGGTCCCCGTCCAGGGGGGGGACCCGCTGCCGGACCCGGGCGTGGAGCCACTCCACCCCCTCCCCGGCGGTGAGGGGCCGTCGGAACTCCAACCCCTGGGCCGCCGCCATGAGCTCCGCTGCCACCACCCCCTCCAGGAGCCCCACCGCGCGCCGCGCCTTCCGGGCCGCCGCCATACCCATGGACACGTGGTCCTCCTGGTTCGCGGAGGTGGGGACCGAGTCCACGGAGGCGGGATGGGAGAGCACGCGGAGCTCCGCCAGCAGGTCCACCGCGGTCACCTGCAGGATCATGAGTCCCGAGTGGAGTCCCGGCGATCCGTGGGTGAGGAAGGCGGGGAGCCCCGAGAGATCGGGGTTCAGCAGGCGCTCGAGGCGCCGTTCGGAGATGGCCGCCAGGTCCGCCAGGGCGATGCAGAGGAAATCCAGGGCCTGGGCGACGATCTGCGCGTGGAAGTTGCCGGCGCTCACCACGGCGCCCGAGTCCGGGAAGAGGAGGGGGTTGTCGGTGGCGGAGTTCGCTTCCCGCTCCAGGATCTCCTCCACGTAGCCCAGCACGGACCGGGCGGCGCCATGGACCTGGGGCATGCAGCGAAGGGAGTAGGCGTCCTGCACCCGGGGATCCCCGGAACGATGGGATTCCCGGATCTCCGACCCCGCCAGGAGGGCTCGCAGACGCGCCCCCGACACGGCCTGCCCCGGGTGGGGGCGGACCTCGTGCACCTCGGCCCGGAAGGCCTCGGGGGTCCCCATGAGCGCCTCCAGGGTCATGGCCCCCGCGCCCTCCAGCGTCTCCAGCGCCTGGACCGCGCGGCGCCAGGCCAGGATTCCCAGGGCCGTGGTGGCCTGGGTCCCGTTGATGAGGGCGAGGCCCTCCTTCGCCTTCAGGCGGAGAGGAGCAAGCCCCTCCCGGTCCAGGGCCTCTCCCGCCGGAAGGGGGGCCTGACCCGGAGCCCCCAGGAAGGCGCCCTCTCCCAGGAGGGGAAGGGCCATGTGGGCCAGGGGCGCCAGATCCCCGCTGGCCCCGACGGACCCCGCCTCGGGGACCGTGGGAAGGAGCCCCCGGTTCAGGAAGAGGAGGAGCCGGTCCACCACCTCGGGGCGGATCCCCGAGTGTCCCCTGGCCAGGGCGTTGGCCCGGAGGAGGAGGAGGGTCCGGACCTCGGAGGCGGAAAGGAGGGGGCCGATCCCGGCGGCATGGCTCCGGAGGAGGTTCTGCTGCAGGGTCTCGCGATCCCCTTCGGCGATGGGAACATCGGCCAGACGGCCGAACCCCGTGGTCACCCCGTACACCACGTCGCCCGAGGCCACCTTCTCCTCCACCAGGGCCCGGGAACGGACCATGGCGGAACGCGCCTCCGGGGAGAGCTCCACCTCCTCCCCCCGCAGGACCACCCCCTCCACCTGCTCCAGCGACAGGGACACTCCGTCGATGCGGAGCATGACCCCTCCGGCCCCGGGGAGTCGGGAGGGGGACAGCGGACGGGGTTCCCCTTCCGGTAGAGAGGCGCCGCCCGGATTCGAACCGGGGATCGAGGATTTGCAGTCCTCTGCCTTACCACTTGGCCACGGCGCCGGGAAAGCAAGGGGGGAGGCTCGCCGTACGACGACGGACCTCCCCCGGATCCAGAGCGGGAAACCGGACTCGAACCGGCGACCCCCACCTTGGCAAGGTGGTGCTCTACCAACTGAGCTATTCCCGCGAAGCCGACGAATCTCCAGCCCTGCACCCCTCCGACACGCCGGCGGACCGGAGGATCCATTCGGGAAAAAAGGCTACTCCGTCCCCCGGTCCATGTCAAGACGACCCCGGGCCCTCCGTCCTCCGTCGGGGGCCGGAGTTCACCCTGGGGGATCGGGCCCTTATGTTACCGGGTCGCAAGCCCCCGGGCCCCACCTCCCACCGTCCCCCGAACCCCCCGGCCACCTCTCCAT
>JBJHCB010000403.1:0-2348 GCA_050485805.1 Gemmatimonadota bacterium
CGCCAGCTCCTTCTCCAGGAGCTTCAGCCGCTTTCCCTCCTCCACCCGGGCCCGTTCCTCCCGGGCCGCCCGCTCCTCCAGGTACTCCGTGTATCCCCCGTCGAAGGCGCTGAGGCCATGGGAGGAGAGCTCCAGCATCCGGTCCACCACCCGGTCCAGGAAGTAGCGGTCGTGGGTGATGATGAGGGCGGCCCCGGGGAAGTCGAAGAGGGTCTCCTCGAGCCAGAGGACGGTGTCCGCGTCCAGGTGGTTGGTGGGCTCGTCCAGGAGGAGGAGCTCCGGATCGGTGAGGAGGGTCCGGGCCAGGGCCACCCGCCGCCGCTCCCCCCCGGAGAGCCCGCCCATGGCCCGGTTCCACCCGTCCACCCCCAGGCGGGTGAGGATGGCTTCCACCCGGTGCTGCCAGTCCCACCCCTGGAGCTCGTCGATGCGCGCCGAGAGGCGACCCTGCCGCTGGAGGAGGGCGTCGAGCTCCGCGCCGGAGGGGGACCGCCCCCCGGAGCCGGGGGGAGCCGCCCCCGCGGGTCCGGACAGGGCCCGGGTCACCTCCCGGTACTCCTCCAGGACGCCATGGAGTTCGCCCCGGGCGGCCCCCACCGCCTGGAAGATGGTGAGCTCGGGGTCGAAGTCGGGATCCTGGGAGAGGTACCCCACCCGGAGCCCCCGGCGCAGCGCCACGGTCCCGGCGTCGGGACCCTCCTCTCCCGCCAGGAGCCGGAAGAGGGTGGACTTCCCCGTCCCGTTCCGCCCGATGAGCCCCACCTTCTCCCCGTCGGAGATGGAGAACTCCACCCCCTGGAAGAGGAGGTGGGCCCCGTGGGACTTGGCGAGGCCCCGGACGTCCAGAGCAACGCTCACCGCCCCTCCAGGCGGAGGACGGGCATCCGTACCGGGCCGCCCCCGGCGGGGAACCCGTCTCCCACCGCGCCCTCCCCCAGGGCCCGGACCGCCCCCCGGAGGAGGAAGGAGGCCACGCCCGGGGAGCCCCGGAGCCCCCACCCGTCCTCCATGAGGAGCTGGAAGAGCGTGGGCTCCGCCGGGTAGACCTCCAGGCGGATCCGGGCGTCGGGATCCAACCCCGCCAGCTCCCGGGCCGCGTCCAGGGCCGTTCCGAAGCCCCCCAGCTCGTCCACCAGCCCCGCCTCCAGGGCGTCCCGTCCCGTCCAGACCCGCCCCCGGGCCACCGCATCCACCTGCTCCCAGGCCATCCCACGGTCGTTCGCCACCCGCTCCACGAACTCCCGGTAGATCCGATCCAGGGTGGCCTGGAAGCGGGTCCATTCCTCGTTGGTGAAGTCCTCTGTCCCGCCCATCCAGCCCGCCGACTCCCCCACCTCCACCCGGTCCCAGGAGATCCCCAGACGCTGGAAGAACTCCTCGAACACGAATCGCCCCGCCACGACGCCGATGGACCCGGTGAGGGTGGTGGGATGGGCCACGATCCGATCCGCCCCCGAGGCCACCAGGTAGCCTCCCGAGGCGGCGGCGTTCCCCATGCTCACCACCACCGGCTTCCCCTGGCTCCGGGCCCGGAGGATCTCCCGCCGGATCCGGTCCGAGGCCACCCAGGACCCCCCGGGGGAATCCACCCGGAAGACGATGGCCTGGACCCGGTCGTCCTCGGTGGCAGCCCGGAGGGCATCCGCCACGGAGGAGGCCCCCATGACCCCCTCCCCGGAGAGGGGGTCGAACCCGGAGCGGCCCCGCTGGATGACGCCCATCCCGTACACCACGGCGATCCGGGACCCCCGGTTCCAGAGCCTTCCGCCCCGGAGGTGGTAGTCCTCAAGGGAGAGGTCGGTGGTTCCCGACCCCAGCCGGGACTCCAGGGCGTCCCAGGCCTCGTCCAGATACGCCAGTTCGTCCACCAGCCCCAGATCCACGGCCTCCTGGGCATGGAAGGGGCCCCGGTCCAGGAGGGAGCGTACCGAGTCGGCGGGGAGCCCCCGCCCCTGGGCCACCCCCTCCCGGAAGGTCTCCAGCAGGGAGGCGAGAAGCGCCTCCAGCGCCTCCCGGGAGGCCTCCGAGAAGCCGTCCCGGGTGAAGAGGTCGGCGGCGTCCTTGTACTCTCCCCGGGCGTCGAACCGGGGGGTGATCTCCAGCTTCTCCAGGGCCTCCCGCAGGAAGGGCGCCTCCACCGCGAGTCCGGCCACCGCCACCTCCCCCGAGGGCTGGAGGACCACCCGCTCGAAGGCGGTGGCCAGGTGGTACGCCCCGTGGGCCGGAAGGAATTCCCCGAACGTCTCGGCGAAGAGGACCGTGGGCTTTCCGGAGCCCCGGAAGTGCTCCACGGCATCCCGGAGCTCCTGGGCCCGACCCCACCCCCCCGGAGAATCCCCCCCCATGAC
>JBJHCB010000404.1:0-2333 GCA_050485805.1 Gemmatimonadota bacterium
CTCCAGCGCCACGGCCATGGCCCGGCGCTCCTCGGCCCGGGCCTGGGCCACCCGCTTGTCCGCCTCGGCCTGATCGGTCTGGAGCTCGGCGCCGATGTTCTTCCCCACGTCCACGTCGGCGATGTCGATGGAGAGGATCTCGAAGGCGGTCCCCGAGTCCAGCCCCCGGGCCAGCACCGTCTTGGAGATGGAGTCGGGGTTCTCCAGCACCGCCTTGTGGGAGTCGGAGGACCCGATGGAGGACACGATCCCCTCCCCCACCCGGGCCAGGATGGTCTCCTCGCCTGGGCCACCCACGAGGCGGTTGATGTTGGCCCGAACCGTCACCCGGGCGATGGCGATGAGCTGGATCCCGTCCCGGGCCATGGCGGCCACCCGGGGGGTGGCGATGACCTTGGGGTTCACCGAGACCTGCACCGCCTCGAAGACGTCCCGTCCCGCCAGGTCGATGGCGGCGGCCTGCTGGAAGGAGAGATCGATGTTGGCCTTGTCGGCGGAGATGAGCGCCCGCACCACCCGATCCACCCTCCCTCCCGCCAGGTAGTGGGCCTCCAGGTCTCCGATCTTGATCCCGATCCCCGCCTTGGTGGCCCAGATCAGGGGCCGGACCACCGCCGGGGGATTCACCTTCCGGAGGCGCATCCCGATGAGGTAGCCGATCCCCACCCGGGCCCCGGCGGAGATGGCCTCGATCCAGAGGCGGACCGGGATGGCCCACAGGAGGATCACGATGAACAGGACCACCCCGATGAGGGCCAGGGTACCCGTCTGCGTCAGGAGTTCTTCCATCGTCGGTTCATCTCCGGGAAATCAGGTCGGGACCCAGGGGCTCCGGGTCCTGGATGGGCAGGGGAAGCTCGCGGGAGACCCACTCAGTCGTCCACGCCGGGGAGGGACGGGTCGTCGGGGGCCGGGGCGGCGGCGGGACTCCGGAGGAGACGGACCACGTGCCGGTACCCCTCCGATGAGATGATGCGGATGGGGCTCCCCGCCTCGATCCACTCCGACTCCGAGACCACGTCCACCCGCTCGTCGCCGAACAGGCCGGTCCCCGCCGGGCGGAGATCGGTAAGGGCGGTCCCCTCCTGGCCCAGGAGCTCGGAGCGTCGCACCGCCGAGGTGTACCCCGTCTCCTTGTCCGTGGCCTCTCCCAGGAAGATCCCCAGACGGGTCAGGCGACGGTTGGAGGGGAGGCGGCGAAGGAGCATCCAGGAGCTCACCAGAACGAGGAGGAGGGAGCTGGAGAGCACCCCGCTGGCCCGGGCGAAGTCCGGAGCCGTGGGAAGGCCCCCCAGGAGGGACAGATATACGCCGGTGAGCATCCCGATCCCCCCCAGGATGCCGAAGACCCCCAGGCCGGGGAGAAGGAAGACCTCCACCATGACGAGGATCAGCCCGGCCCCGAAGAGGAGGACCCCTTCCATCCCT
Source organism: Gemmatimonadota bacterium (assembly GCA_050485805.1). Classification (GTDB taxonomy): domain Bacteria; phylum Gemmatimonadota; class Gemmatimonadetes; order Longimicrobiales; family Gaopeijiaceae; genus T3Sed10-66. Next base: position 1,429 of record JBJHCB010000404.1, read on the forward strand.
GCCAGCCCGATGATGAGATGGGAGCCGAAGAAGAGGGAGAGAGCCAGGATCCCCGCTCCGCCCGCGACCCCGAAGCCCGGCGTCTTGATCTCCACCAGGAGCCCCAGGAAACCCAGGGAGAGGAGAAAGGGGGCCACCACCGGGTGGGAGAGGAAGCGCACCACCCGCTCCGCCCAGTTCACCTCCATGTCCAGGACCTCGTTCCCATCGGTCCCCAGGGCCTGCATGAGGGCGTCCCAGGTCTCCACCGAGGCGGCGTAGTCCAGGCGCACCGCTTCCTCGGTGGTGAGGGTCAGGAGCCGACCCTCCTCCACGACCCCGGGAATCTCCACCTCCTCGTCCACCATGGCCTCGGCCACCACCGGATCCAGGCCCCGGGCCTCGGCCAGGGAGCGCATGGCGCTCCGCATGGCGGAGACGATCTTCTCAGGCGCCTTCTCTCCGGTGCCGTCCACGGGGGTGGCCGCCCCCATGACGGAGCCGGGACGCATGAAGATCCCGTCGGCGGCCAGGGAGATGAGGGCCCCCGCCGAGAGGGCCCGGCGGTTCACGTAGGCGAAGACCGGAACGGAGGAGTCGCTGATGGCGTCGGCGATGCGCTCCGCCGCGTCCACCCGGCCTCCGGGGGTCTCCACGTCCAGGATGATGACGCTGGCCCCCATGGCCTCCGCCTCCCGGACGCTCCGCTCGACGAAGGGGGCGAGGCCCAGCTCGATGACCCCCTCGATGGGGATCCGGAGGACGGGACCGCTGGGATCCTCCAGAGGGATGGTGACACGGAAGCGGGCCTCGGCCGCCTCCTGGAGGATGAGGGCGAGATCGGGGTCCGCAGCAGGGTCGACGGAGGAGGTCGACGACTGGGAGCGCTCACCCTCCGCCTCCTGGAGGGGAGCGCCCACGGGAAC
>JBJHCB010000405.1:0-2327 GCA_050485805.1 Gemmatimonadota bacterium
GTGGTACGCATTCCGTACTCCCAAACTTCGGTGACATAGGGGTCCGGTAGATCCGTACCTTTCCATCACCATTGTTCCGCGGGTGTTCGCGCCCCCGCCGTTCGCGCCGACACCGTTTCCAGATCCAAAAAAAGACCGGGACAAATCCAGGTCCAGGTCCGTTCCACGTCTCTGGTGGATGCTCGCAGACGAGGCATCCTTTTGGTGTCGAGGCCAAGCCTAACGCCTTCCACGGACGGCGTCAAGACAATTCCATGACGGGCCGGCCCGGTTGCCCCGGCAGGGGCCGCCGGTGATCTTCCCCCGGGACCCTCCCCCCCCCCTTCTGCCCAGCTCCGCCCATGCGCCCTCTCCACCCTCTCCCCCACCTCCGCTCCCTCCTCCCCGCCCTTCCCCTCGCCCTCCTGGCCGCCCTCTCCGGGTGTGCAGCGGCCCCCCCGGCCCCTGCGCCTCCGGCTCCCGCCACGACGGCGCTCACTCCGGCCGAGGTGGCCGAAGCGCGGATCACGCCGGAGGCGGTCTTCGCCGACGTGGCCTTCCTGGCTTCGGATGAGATGCGGGGTCGGGACACGCCCAGCCCCGAGCTGGAGCGGGCCGCGGCCTACATCGCCGACCACTTCGAGGAGGCCGGGCTGGAGCCGGCCGGGGGGGAGGGGAGCTATCTCCAGTGGTGGCCCTTCACACGCCTGGCCATGGACCCGGAGGTCACCACCGCAGGGTTCGCCGCAGGGGATACGGAGGTGCGCTGGAGCTACGGCACCGACTGGTTCGGCGTCCCGGGAGCCCCGGCCCCGGTGTTCGGAACCCCGGTGTATGCGGCGGACCCCTCCGTCGCAGCGGCCGGACTTCCGGCGGAGGCTGCGGGGAACCCCCTGCTGGTGTTCCTGCCCGACGGGTTCGGGCCCGACATCATCCTGGCGGTGCAGGCGGGGATGATGGCGGGCGCATCGGGGATCGTCCTCATCATGGACGAGGAGACCTCCGCCGGCGACATCCACCAGATCGCCGCGGCCATGGAGGGCGGTGCGGCAGGGGAGCTCCCCATCCCCACCGTGGGGATCCGCATCGACCTGGGGGACGAGCTCCTGCGCAGCGCCGGTGTGGAACCACGGGGAGGCCGGGATCCCCCCCAGGTGCTGGAGGGCGTGGTCCTGGACTTCCAGATGGGGTTCGAGCCCACCACCACCGAAGTGCCCAACGTGGTGGCGAGCCTCCGGGGAAGCGACCCGGCCCTCCGGGACACCTATGTGGTGATCACCGCGCACTTCGACCATGTGGGGGTGGGTCCCCCGGACGAACGGGGCGATTCCATCTACAACGGCGCCGACGACAACGCGTCCGGGACCGCCGCCCTCATCCAGATGGCCCGGGCCTTCGCGGACCTCCCCGAGGCTCCGGCGCGCTCGGTCCTCTTCCTGGCGGTGAGCGGAGAGGAGAAGGGGCTCCTGGGCTCGGCCTGGTATGCCCAGAACCCCACCGTGCCTCAGGGGAGCATGGTGGCCAACCTGAACCTGGACATGGTGGGACGGAACCACCCCGACTCCCTGTTCATCATCGGGGAGGAGTTCTCCGACATGGGGGAGCGCATCCGGGCCGTGGCCGCCGCCCATCCGGAGCTGGGCCTCACCCTGGCCCCCGACCCCGAGCCCGAGGAGCAGGCCTTCCTGCGGAGCGACCACTTCAGCTTCGTCCAGCAGGGGATCCCGGCCCTCTTCTTCACCACCTGGCTCCACGACGACTACCACCGGCCCTCGGACACCGCCGATCTCATCGATGCGGAGAAACTGGTCAGGGTGGCCCGCCTGGGCTTCCTCCTGGTGCACGATCTGGCCCAGGACCCGGACGTCCCCGAGTGGAACGCGGCGGGGCGGGAGCTGCTCCGCAGTCTGAGCCCCTAGCCCGAGCCCCTGACTCCACCCTCCCCGGATGGGAAGGGCCGTCGCCGGGCGGATTCAGTCCCCCGCGGACGGGGGAGGGGGTGGGCGCTCCCGGAGCGCCCCCACGATCTGGGCCAGGTGGTGCCGGCCATGCCAGACGTAGTACTGGATGGCCAGGTCCACCGTGACGGGCCCCCGCACCGGGTCCAGGTAGTCCTTCTGGAACGCCTCCGGGGGAAGGGACCGGAGGAAGGCCACCCAGCGCCGGTGGAGAAGGCGGAGGAAGAGGAGCGTGGGCTCCACCACCGCCCCCTTCCCCGCCCCGTCCGTGGCCACCCAGGCGTCTGCGCGGAAGGGGACCGCCGCCGAGCCGGGAACGGTCACCGCCTCCCGGCACCGCACGTATCCCACCAGGTGCGCGTCGGCCAGGTGGTGCACCACCTGGCTCAC
>JBJHCB010000406.1:0-2327 GCA_050485805.1 Gemmatimonadota bacterium
CCCCTGGGAGGTGGAGGAGGTGTGGGCGGCCCTCCGGGAGGAGGTCCTTCCCCAGGTGGGCCCCGGCACCCGGGGGCGCATCGAGCTCCGGGTGAGCGAGCCACCGGAGATCCGCCGGGAGCTGGCGGCGGCCCTCCGGGACTCGGTGGCGGCCCGGGGGGGCGGTCCCGCCCTCCTGGAGGTGAGCGTCCTGAACGCCTACAAGCAGGGCTTCTCCTGGATCGAGGACCGGGTCATCCCCCGCCTCCTCGCGGGCCCGTCCCCCCTCCAGGTGGCCCGGGTGGAGATCGACTACCACCACCTCCAGGAAGACGACGAGCTCCCCTGGCAGGTCATCGGCTCCGAGACCCGGTGGCTCCAGGAGCTCTTCCCCGTGGAGGAGATCCTGGCCCGGGAGCTGGGGATCCCCGACACGGCCACCGTCTTCCGGCGCGTCCGGAGTCCCGGGCAGACCTATACCCTCCGGGCCCTGGATGCCGCGGGCGCGGTGCTCTTCGAGGAGGGATTCGAGGCCCGGTACCGGGTCCTTCCCTACTTCGATCTCTTCCCGGACTACGAACGGGTCCGGGTGCCCACCGGGTGGCTCCACGCCGAACTCGGGGGAGAGGTGGTGGCGGACCGCCACATCGCCACCGACCTGGACCGCTTCTGGGCCTTCTGGCAGGAGGAGATCCACCCGGCCCTCCGGGACCACGTCATGGAGCTCCACGAGGGGCGGGTCACCCCCGCCACGGCTCCCTTCTTCGATGAGCTCCGGGTGGAGGTGCGCCTGAGCGAGCCCAACCACCGGATGGGGGTGGACGAGGAGGTCATCTCCTCCCTGGAATCCCTCCACAACGACCTCTACTTCACCTCCCTGGCCTTCTTCTCCCACCTGGGACAGCACCTGAACGTGGGATCCCTGAACTTTCCGGGCCGGATCCTCCCCTTCATCGACCCCACGGGGGACGGCGAGGAAGGGTGGGCCCGGGTGACCCTCACCGGCCGGTCCCGGGCCTCGGCGGAGCTCACCCTCCGGGTGGAGGCCGATCCGGTGGCGGGAGGTGGGGAGGCCTCCGGGCGCTGGCGCTACGCCCTGGACCCCCTCCCCACCGAGGCCCCGAAGCTCCGGGGCGCCGCCGTGGCCGCCGACGGCACCCTCCGCCGTCTCCTCTTCGACGTCACGGCGGTGGACTCGATCCCCCGCTTCCACGAGTTCCGGGACCAGGCCCCGGAGGGCACGGTGGACCGGACCTTCCTCTCCGTGGAGATGCTGGAGGGGATGGTGGAGGCGGTGCGCGCCCTCCACGGCGAGGGGCTCCTGGAGCGGACCCTGGCCTTCCGGGGGGTGGAGGAGCTGGCCTTCCGCTTCGGGGTGGAGCGGGCTGAGGAATTCAGCCGGACGGTGAGCCTACCGGTGAGCGGGAGCCCCCATCCGGCGGAGCGCCCGGTCCTGACGGCGGAGGCCGGTTTCCGGTGGGAGGAGGCCCGGCGCGCCGCGGAGGCCGGTGGCCCCTCCCTGGTCCAGTGGGAGACCCCCATCCCCCCTCCGGAGAGCGACTCCCTCCTGGCGCTCCTGGACGCCTTCCCCGAGGCAGAGGCGTACCACGTGGGGCGGAGCTTCCTGGGGAAGGACCTCTGGGCGGCGGACTTCCTCCCCCCGGTGGAGGCCGCCTTCCGATCCCGGGCCCGCCTCACGGCGCTGAGGCCCACCGTCTTCCTGTCGGGGCGGCAGCACGCCAACGAGGTCTCCTCCACGAGCCACCTTCTCCGCCTGGGGGAGCGGCTGGTGACGGACCCGGAGTACCGGGCCCTCCTGGACCGGGTGAACGTGGTCCTGAACCCCATCCTGAACGCCGACGGGGCCCAGCTCGCCTACGACCTGCAGCTCGTGAACCCCGACTTCACCCTCCACGCCGGATATCTGGGGGCGCTGGGGATGGACGTGACGGCGGGGAGCGGGACCGATCCCCTCTACCCCGAGTCCCGGGTGCGCCCCGAGCTCTTCGGGGCCTGGCTTCCCGACGCCTACCTGAACCTCCACGGCTACCCCTCCCATGAGTGGGTCCAGCATTTCTCCGGATACGCCGCCTGGGTCCGGGGGCGGACGGTGGCGCAGCGGAGCTGGTGGGCGCCCCGGGGGTGGTTCATTCCCGGCTACTCCTGGGTGGACGACCCGGACCATCCGGAGATCCGGAAGGCCCAGTTCGCCATCCTGGACACCCTGGCCCACTCCATCACCTCCCTCCCCGAGGTGGAGGCCATGAACCGGCGCCAGTACGGCCGGTACGCCCGCTACGGTCGCCAGGACGTGGAGGGGTTCCGGGAGGGGTTCCATGAGGGGATGC
>JBJHCB010000407.1:0-2319 GCA_050485805.1 Gemmatimonadota bacterium
AGACAGCTCCAGGGCCGGTCCGGAGAGGCGGGAGGGGCGGGGGACGGTGTCGAAGCGCTCCAGGTACCCGTGGAACTCCGATCGGGTGAGGATCTGATAGCCGCCGGCCACCTCCACCAGGTCGAAGGCGCGCTCCGTCTCGAGATAGAAGCGCCGGAGCGCATCCAGGGCCACCTCCACCACGTCCTCGTCCAGGCTCTCGTCCGCCCGGGCGATCTCGTCGGGACGGAGGGGGGCCTCGCTGGCGAAGAGGACCGCCTCCACGATCTGCTCGGGCCTCATGGGTCCTCCTCGCCGTCCCCCACGCCCCCGTCCCCGTCCCCCCCCGGCCCGCCCCCGGGAGGCAACGGCCCGAGGGTGTCGGAGGGCCCGTCCTCGTGGGCCCACGGGTCCTCTTCCCGGCGGTAGAGCCAGAGGTCGTGGAAGGGGGCCGCCTGGCGGAGGTGGATCCACCGGCGCCGGGAGAGCTCGAGCCCCGCCAGGAAGGTCATGACCCCGTGCATCCGCTCTCCGAAGGGGGTGATGAGGGCCCGGAAGGCCACGCCCTGCTCCCCCCGGAGGCGCCCCAGGATGAGCCGTACCTTCTCGTCCATGGAGACGGTGCGGGGGGTCACCCGGTGGTCCCGTTGGGAGAAATCGGGAAGGGTCACCCCGAGGGCCGCGTCGAAGACCTCGTCCCAAGTGGTCTCCAGCGGGGTGTCCTCCACGGGGGGACGGGGGCGGGGTGCCACGAACCCCTTGGGGTATCGCCGGGACCGGTCCGCTTCGGCCCCTTCCAGGCGGTGGGTGATCTCCCGGACCTGCTCGTATTCCAGGAGACGCCGGACCAGCTCGGCCCGGGGGTCCTCGTCCTCGTCCGCCTCCGGGCGGGGGAGGAGGAGCTGGGCCTTGATCCGCACCAGGGTGGCGGCCATCTCCAGGAACTCCCCCGCGGAGTCCAGGTCCGAGGCCTGGATTCCCTTCACCGCCGCCAGGAACTGGTCCGTGATCCGGGAGATGGGGATGTCGAAGATGTCCAGGTCCTGCTGACGGATGAGGTGGAGGAGGAGGTCCAGGGGGCCCTGGAAGCGCTCCACCTCCACCACGAAGACCCCATCCCGGGCCAGGGGCGAGACCATCATCGCCGCCCCCCCTTCACCGGAGGAGGCCCAGGAGGACGGCCGCCACGGCCAGGAGGAGCTCCGCCGCCCACCCCACCGGGGCCATCACCAGCTGGATCGCCCCGGGAACCAGGAAGAGGACCCCCAGCAGGACCAGGATCCCCACCCGTCCGAAGCGGTCGTAGGGCTCCCGGAGCCCCAGGGGGAGGAGGTGCCGCATGACGTGGGACCCGTCCAGGGGGGGGACGGGAAGGAGGTTGAATAGGGCCAGGATCAGGTTGATGAGGATCCCGTAGTAGGCCGCCGCCACCCAGACGCTCCCCTCCAGGAGTCCGCCCTCCATCCCCCCCCCGTCCGCCAGGAGGATGGCGGGGACCAGGAGGAAGGTGAAGAGGAGGGCCAGGACCAGGTTCGAGGCCGGCCCCGCCATGGAGACCCGGATGTCGCTCCAGACCGGGTCGCGGAAGTTCCGGATGTCCACCATCACCGGTCGGGCCCAACCGAAGAGGAAGTTCCCGGGGAGGAAGGCCAGGATGGCCGGCACCACGAAGGAGCCCACCGGGTCCAGGTGGGGAAGGGGGTTCAGGGTGATCCGACCCTGCCGCTCCGGGGTGTCGTCCCCCTCCCGCCGGGCCACCCAGGCGTGGGCCACCTCGTGGACCACGATGGAGGCGATGAGGATGGGGATGATGAGAAGCCATTGCATAGCGGGAGAAGCTACGGGAACCCCGGGGCCGGAACCACCCCGGAGGCGCCGCCCCCGGCCCGGGGGCGTGTCCCAGGGCCGGGGAAGGGCCCGCCACCTTCACCCCATTGCCCCGAAAACCCGCGCCGTCTATCTTTCAACGCTCTGTACGGGTCGTTCAACGGACGTGAGGGTGGAATGCCGAACATCAAGAGCGCCAAAAAGCGCATGGAGTTGAGCCGGAAGTGGCAGGCGAGCAACCGCGCCGTCCGCTCCCGGATCCGGACCGCCATCAAGCGGGTCCGCCAGGCCGAAGACACGGAGACCGCCGAGGTCCGCCTCCGGGAGGTGACCGCGCTGCTGGATCGCGCCGCCGTCCGCAGGCTCTTCCACCCCAACAAGGTGGCCCGGACCAAGTCGCAGCTCCAGAACGTGGTGAACGGCCTGAAGAAGGACTGACCCGGAGAGAAGCCGAGTCGGCCCCGTCCCGGCCCCGTCCCGGAGGGGAACGTGGAAGCGGGCGCGATCCCAGCC
>JBJHCB010000408.1:0-2307 GCA_050485805.1 Gemmatimonadota bacterium
GCGGCGAGGGGTGGGAATAGGAGAGCCCGACCCCTCGCCGGGGAGGAAGCCCGGGAGCCTCCGCCCGGCGCTTGCGGGAGGGAGGCGGGGGGGAAATACTCCTCCCGTCCCGGATGCGGACCCTCCCCCCAACGGAGCGCAGCATGACGCACGCCGCCCGTCCCTCCCCCTCCGCCGGACGCTTCCGGTGGTGAAGGTGTTCGGCGCCCCGTGGATCCGGAAGTACCTCATCCCCGGGGCCGTCTTCCAGTCCGTCCTGGTGGGAGGCGGCTATGGGACGGGGCGGGAGATCGTGGAGTACTTCACCCGCTTCGGCGCCGGAGGGGGGCTGCTGGGGCTGGGGGTCACGGTGGCCTGCTGGATCCTGGTCCTGTCGGTGACCTGGGAGTTCGCCCGCCGCTTCCGCGTCTACGACTACCGGAGCTTCTTCCAGGCCCTGTTGGGGCGGGGCTGGGTCCTTTTCGAGGTGCTCTTCGCCCTCATGTTCCTGCTGGTCCTGGCCGTGGTGGCGTCGGCGGCGGGGGAGATCCTGTCCGATGCCTTCGGGATCCCCTACCTGGTGGGGATCGGGGCCATGCTCCTCCTGGTGGGGGCCCTCACCTTCCTGGGGCGGGAGGTGGTGACGCGGTCCCTTGCCCTCTGGACCGTCCTGCTCTACGGGATGTTCGTCACCTACTTCGTCTTCGCCTTCCTTCGGGCCGGAGGGGAGATGGGGGCCCTGTTGGGGGAGTGGGAGGTGGTGCCGGGATGGGGGGTGAGCGGGTTCCAGTACGCCATGTACAACCTCTTCATCGTGCCGGCCATCCTCTTCTCCACCCGGGACCTGGAGACCCGGGGCGAGGTGGTGGGCTCGGCGGTGGCCGCCTCCCTCCTCTGTGCCCTTCCGGCGGTCCTCTTCCACATCTCCTTCCTGGGCGACTACCCGGGGATCCTCCTCCAGGAGATCCCGGTCTACGCCGTCATCACCTCGCTGGGGGTGACCGTGCTCCTGATCCTCTACCTGGTGGCCCTGTTCGGGACCTTCATCGAGACCGGGGCGGGCCTGGTGCAGGGAACCATCGAGCGGGTGGACGGCGCCCTGAAGGAGACGGGGCGTCCTCCCCTCCGGCCCGCCCTCCGCGGGGGGCTGGCGGTGGTAGCGGTGGGAGGAAGCGCGGCCCTGGCCACCTTCGGGATCATCGCCCTCATCGCCCGCGGGTATGGGACCCTGGCCTGGGGATTCTTCGCCGTCTATGTCCTCCCGGTGCTCACCGTGGGGGTCTGGCGCCTCTACCGCGCCGGCCGGGAGGGGGCTGGCTCGCTGGACAGACGGGGGCTCCGGGGCTAGATCGGAGGAATTCCCCCTCGCCTCCCCTCTCCCCCCACCACGTCGGAGATCCGCATGCCCATCCGGAACCGTCGCACCATCCCGGCCTCGGGCCCGGCTCCAGGCCCGGCCTCGCGCCTGGCCCTGGGCCTGGCCCTCCTCCTTCCCCTGGCGGCGTGTGAGCCGGCCGACGGAACCGCGGGCGATGCGCCCCCTCCGGTGCAGATCCCCGAGGGGCAGATCACCGAGCCCGACTTCTCCGGCACCCCCATCGACGAGCGGTATCTGGACGAGATCCGGGCCCTCCTCGACCAGGACCGGGTGCAGGAGGCCATGGCGTACATCGAGGCGCTGGAGGACCGGTCCCGGGACGACCTCATCTACCTGACGGAGATCCCGGCGCCTCCCTTCATGGAGGAGGAGCGGGCCGCGGCGTACGCGGAGATGCTCCGCGAGGCGGGGGCGGATTCCGTCTGGCTGGACGGGATCGGGAACGTCCTGGCCCTCCGTCGGGGGACGGTGGGGAGCCGCACCGTGGCCCTGGACGGGCACCTGGACACCGTATTCCCCATCGAGACCGACGTCACGGTCCAGTTCCGGGGCGACACCCTGTACGCTCCCGGCATCGGGGACGACACCCGGGGCCTCATCGTGGTCCGGAACGTCCTGGAGGCCATGGTGCAGGCGGACCTCCGCACCGAGGACGACCTCCTCTTCATCGGGACCGTGGGCGAGGAGGGGCTCGGCGATCTCCGGGGGGTGAAGCACCTCTTCGGCGACGAGGGGCCCGGGATCGACGTCTTCATCGCCGTGGACGGCGGGGACGAGACCCGGGTGGTCCACCAGGGCGTGGGATCCCACCGCTACCGCGTCACCTTCCAGGGACCGGGAGGCCACTCCTGGGGCGCCTTCGGGCTCGGGAATCCCCACCACGCCATGGCCCAGGCCATCCGGCACTTCGTGGAGGAGGCCGACGCCTTCACCCGGGCGGGGCCCCGCAC
>JBJHCB010000409.1:0-2304 GCA_050485805.1 Gemmatimonadota bacterium
CGACAGGTGAACGACTGGTTGAACCAGCGGCTCCGACGCACCGAGTTCATGCCCTTCGGACCAGCCACGCTCGAGGGACACGCCGCGGAATGCTACCACGGATATGCGGGGGCGGAGGATCCGGCCCGCTTCATGACCATCACATTCGACTGTTCCCGGGAGATGCGGGGCCGCTCGCCGGGGGTGGTCCACGTGGATGGTACTGCCCGGCCGCAGGTGGTGGACCAGGAGACGGCGCCCGATTTCTTCGCCATCCTCTCCGCCTACCATGCCCGGACCGGAAGCCCCTCCCTCATCAACACCAGCTTCAACATCCATGAGGAGCCCATCGTCTGCAGTGCCGCAGACGCCTTCCGGGCATTCCGGAAGGGGAATCTGGATTACCTGGCCATCAACGACTGGCTGGTTCCCCACCCCTCCCTGGGGTCCGAGGGGATCGGGTTGCCCGGAGCCATGGAAACTGGGCGAAGCGGGAACTCGACGGAGGCCATGCGAGGGGCCGGGGTGGAGGGGGCTTCGGGAGGGCACGGGTGAGGAGGCCAGGACGTGGGGGCGTGCCGGAGGAAGGAGGTCTCCCCCCGGGTATCCGCTGGATGACGGCGTCGGAGCTTCTTCCGGGGACCGTCCTCCTCCTGGCGCCCCACATGGACGACTGCGTCCTGGGGTGTGGGGGGACGGTGGCCGCCCTGGACGATCCCAGGCGCGTGCACGTGGCCTACGCCACGGACGGATCCCTCTCCCCCGAAGCCCTTCCCCTCACCCGGGACCGGAGGGACGTGGCGGCTCTGGTGGCCCAACGGGCCCGGGAGTCGGTGGACGCCCTGGCGCGCCTGGGCGTCCCGGAGGATCAGGTCCACTTCCTGGGCTTTCCGGATGGGCGCCTTGCCCACCACGACCAGGAGCTCCGGACGGTCCTTCGAGACCTCGGTGACCGGGTGGCCCCCGAGCATGTCCTGGCCCCCTTCCGGTTCGACCGTCACCCGGACCATCTGGCCCTGAGCCGGGCCGCCACCGCGGTCTTCGGAGAGCACCCGGGGCGGGTCCTGGAGTACTTCGTTTACCATCGGTCCAGGCTCCTTCCCCGGGGGGACATCCGGGCCCACCTCCGGCCAGGGCTCCTGCTGGGGGTCCGGATCGGTGGGCAGTCGACCCGGAAGGCCGAGGCGCTCCAGGCCTTCCGGACCCAGACGACCCGGTACTACCCCTGGCAGTCCCGCCCCAACCTCACGCCGGCCCTCATCCAGGACGTGGCGGCGGCACCCGAGACCTTCCTGCCCCATGACCCCGCTCTCCCCGGTACCACCGTGTTCTCGGGTGGCGGAGTCCTCATCCGCCTCGCCGTGGCGGCGGAGCCTCGGCTGAAGCGCTGGAAGGACCGGACGTTGGCCCTCCTCCGGCGGCCCGTTCCGGGGCGGACTCCCTCCGAGGCACAGGACGGCGGCATCGCCTCCTCCCGGCAGGTCGGTCGGGTGAGGGAAGTCCGGTGATCGCCCCTTCCATCTCCCGGATCGCGGTGGTGATCCTGACCTACGATCAGCGGGAGATGACCCTGGCGTGCCTGGAGAGTCTCCGCGGCGTGACCGTGCCCCCCCACCGGGTGGTGCTCTGGGACAACGCCTCTACCGACGGAACGGTGGAGGCGGTGGCGGATCGGTTCCCGGAGGTGATCGTCCATTGGAGCCCGGAGAACCTGGGCGTGGCGGGGGGGCGGAACGCCGCTGCTGCCCTGGCCATGGAGAGGCTGAGCCCTGAGTACCTCATGTTCCTGGACAACGACATGGAGGTGACGCCGGGGTTCCTCGAGGCGCTGGTGACCCCCATGGATGAGGACTCCCTGATCGGGCAGACCCAGGCCAAGCTCCGCTTCATGGAGGACCGGGAGCGCCTGAACGACGGCGGGGGATGCCGCATCACCTGGTGGCGGGCGGAGACGCGGCCGGTGGGGTATCGGGAATTGGACCGGGGGCAGCGGGACGTGCCCCGCCCCTGCGTGGCGTGCGGGGGAGCCATGATGGTGAGATCCGGGGTCTTTCGATCCCTGGGCGGGTTCGACCTGGCCTTCAACCCCTTCGGTCCCGAGGACCTGGACTTCTCCCTCCGGCTCCAGGAGGCGGGGTACCAGGCCCTCTACGTCCCCCAGGCGGTGCTCTACCATGCCGTGAGCCACTCCTTCGATGGGGGCGCCTATTCCCGGGGGTACGCCCGGCTCAAGGCCCGGCACTGGGTCACCTTCATGCGCCGCCATGCCCCCTGGCATCAGCGCATGGCCTTCTACCTTCTGGGGGTGCCCTTCCTGGCCACCCG
>JBJHCB010000410.1:0-2285 GCA_050485805.1 Gemmatimonadota bacterium
CCATCCCCGGGCCGTGGCCCGGGGGAACCACCAGGCGGTCCTGGCCGCCTCCCGGGACGCCCGACCCGGGGAGATCCTCCTCCACAATCACCCCTCCGGGGTCCTGGAGCCCTCCGACCCCGACCTCGTCCTGGCGGCCCGGGTCTACGAGGCCGGGCTGGGGACGGCCATCACCGACAACCTGGCCCACGGGCTCTACGTGGTGGTGGAGCCGCCGGAACCCCGGTCCCGCAGCGCCCTGGATCTGGCGTCCCTGGAGGCCCTTCTGGCTCCCGAGGGGACCCTCCACCGGGTCAGCCGGGGGTACGAGGACCGTCCCGGCCAGCGGGAGATGCTCCGGGCGGTGGCCACCCGCTACAACGAGGGGGGCGTGGTGGTGGTGGAGGCCGGGACCGGGACGGGGAAGTCCCTGGCCTACCTCCTCCCGGCGGCCCGCTGGGCCCTGGAGAACGGGGAGCGGACGGTCATCTCCACCAACACCATCAACCTCCAGGAGCAGCTGGTGGGGAAGGACCTCCCCCTGGTGCGGAAGCTGGTGGGGCCGGAGCTCTCCTGGGCCCTGGTGAAGGGGCGCGGGAACTACGTCTCCATCCGGCGGCTTCTCCTGGCGGCGGAGTCGGCTCCCACCCTCTTCGAGGACGACCGGAGCCAGGAGCTGGAGGGGCTCCGGGAGTGGGTCGGGGCCACCGCGGACGGGTCCCTCTCGGATCTGTCCGCCCCTCCCTCCGACGAGGTGTGGGAGGAGGTGCGCTCCGACGGGGACATCTGCCTGAAGGCCCGCTGTCCCCACTTCCAGGCCTGCTTCTACCAGCAGTCCCGCCGCCGCGCCGCCGCCGCCGACCTCCTGGTGGTGAACCACGCCCTCCTCTTCTCCGACGTGCAGCTCCGGCGGGCGATGGACAGCTGGACCCAGTCGGCGGTCCTCCCGCCCTACGCCCACGTCGTCCTGGACGAGGGGCACAACGCCGAGGACGCCGCCACCTCCCACCTGGGGGCCGAGGTGACCCGCACCGGGCTCTTCCGCCTCCTCTCCCGCCTGGACCGGAACGGGAAGGGGGTGCTTCCGGCGGTGGAGCAGATCCTGGCGGGGGCCCCGCCGGCCCCGGAGCGGGACGAGCTCCTCCGCCGCATCCAGGATCGGCTCCGATCTGCCGCCCTGGAGGCCCGCGAGGAGCTCCACCGCTTCTTCGACGCCCTGGAGCCCCGGGTCCCCGGCCCCGACGAGGAGGCCCTCCGCCTGGGTCGGGAGGACGCGCGCGACCCCACCGCGGACCCGGCCCTGCTGGAGCGGCTGGACCGCCTGGTGGGGGCCCTCTTCCGGGTGGGCCGGGAGGTGGAGGAGGTCCGGGTCCGGGTGGAGTCGGACGAGGGGCTCCGGGACCGCCTGGAGGCCCGCCTCCTGGATCTCCGCGCCATGGAGCGGCGGCTTGGGAGTGCCCGGGACGCCCTCCGCCTGGTCCTGGACCCCCGGGAGGAGGGCACCCGGTTCGTCCGCTGGGTGGAGGGGCGGGGTCGCCGGGGCGATGCCCTGCGCAACGTGGTCCTGGCGGCCGCGCCGGTGGAGCCGGGGGCGCTCCTCCGGGAGGCCCTCTTCCGGAAGGTGGAGACGGCGGTGGTCACCTCGGCCACCCTCACCGTGGGGGAGGGGGACTTCCGCTTCCTGCGCGGGCGCCTGGGACTGGACGAGGCCCCGGAGGTCCTGGAGTTCCCGGTGGAGCCGGGTCCCCACCCGGCCCCGGCCCTTCACCTGGGGGAGGGGGGAGGCGGCGAGCCGGGTTGGGAATCGGAATCCGGTTGGGACCCCGGGTGGGAACGGGAGCCGGTCCCCCCCGGGGAGGAGCCCCTGGAGGTGACGGAGCTCCGCGTCGCGTCCCCCTTCGACTATCCCTCCCAGGCTCTCCTGGCGGTGCCCACCGACCTGCCGGGGCCGGGGGACGGGCAGGCCTTCCATCACGCCACCGCCGACGCGGCCCGCACCCTGGCGGAGCTCACCGGCGGGGGGATCTTCCTCCTCTTCACCTCGTACCGGGCCCTTCGGAGCACCGCCGAGCGCCTCCGCCTGGAGGGGGTGGACCGCCGGTTCCCCCTCCTGGTCCATGGAGAGGGGCCCCGCTCCCAGCTCCTCTCCCGCTTCACCCATGCCGGGAACGGGATCCTCCTGGGGACCTCCTCCTTCTGGGAGGGGGTGGACGTGCCCGGGGAGCCCCTCCGGGGCCTCATCCTCCAGAAGATCCCCTTCCGCGTGCCCACGGAGCCCATCACCCAGGCCCGCACCGAGGCCATCG
>JBJHCB010000411.1:0-2275 GCA_050485805.1 Gemmatimonadota bacterium
GGCCGCCCTCGTCCATGTCCACCCGGATGAAGCCCTGGAGCCCGGCCCCCACGCTCACATACTCGCTGAACTCCCCGGTGGCCTGGGCCACGGCCAGCCCGCCTCCCACGTGGATGCGGGGGGGAGACAGCTCCCCGGGGTCGTCCACCCCTCCCCTGCCGGGGCCGGCGCCGGAAGTGGCGTGTTGGGCTTGGGCGGCGGGCGAAAGGAGGAAGATGCCGGCGATGGCCGCGATGAGGGGGAGGCAGGGGCGGGGCATGTGGCGCCTGCGTGCGCTGGAGGAGGGGAAAGGGCCCCGTTGAGGCGTCATGGTGCACTTTAGCTCATTGGACAGGGGATGCCAGGTCGGGACGAACGGGGCTCATGTCGGGGCTCTGCCGGCGTTGGGGATCCGACCGATCCGAAGGGCCACATCGTGATTCATCCTACGTCATGGGTCTGCCCGGGGTTTCCGAATCCCGTCGGTCGAACCCTGCTCCTCCGGGACCGTGGGAGCGAGCGCGTCATCTCGGGGGCGGGCCGTTCCCCGTTCACTACGTCGTTTCCCTCCCCCACCTGCGGCATGAAACCGCATCCGTACGTTGTGGAAAAGGCGGAGCTTTCCTGGGAAGTCGAGGCCATCCACCTTCACCGACGAGGCGAACCATGGCACTCCGCAGCGTTCCCCAGAACCGATCCCGGCGAAGGGGTGGGGGGGGGCCGCGCCCCCCTGGCCCTCCACCCAACCGTCTCCCCTTCTTCGCCACCCTCCTCTTGCTGATTCCAGGGTGCTGGGACGCACCCCTCTCACCTTCCCTGGAGAGTCCGCTCCCCAGCACCGCCCCCCATGCCTCCGCGTCCAGCGAACTCAGAGCCTTTGGAGATGCCGACTTCCTTGGGGACCGCATCCGGCTCACGCCCAGCGAACCGGGAAGGGTGGGCGCCGTCTGGACCAAGGAGCAGATCGTGGTGAGCGAGCACTTCGTGGTCCAGTTCTCCTTCCAGATCTCCGAGCGGCGGGACGGAGGCGCCGACGGGTTCGCGTTCGTCATCCAGAATGACCATGGGTCGTTCGTGGGGGCAGGGGGAGGGGGACTGGGCTACAGCGGTGGACGGAACAGCGTGGCAGTGGAATTCGACATGTGGCAGAATGTGGATCCGGATCACCCGGAAGGCTGGCCGCCGGAGCCGAACGACAACCACATCGCCGTGCATACGGGTGGAACGGGGATGAACAGCGCCGACCCCCGGTTCGCCTCGGCGTTCACCTCCGACATCCCCGACCTCTCCAGCGGGGAGATCCACCATGTGACCCTCGTCCATGATCCTAGCTCGGAATTGATCGAGGTCTGGCTCAACGACCTGGACCAACCCTCCCTCAGTGCCACGATCGACCTGTCGGAATCCCTGGATCTCTCGGGGGGGGAACGGGCGTGGGTGGGCTTCACCGCAGCCACAGGAGCATCGGCCCAGGCCCACGACATCCTCAGCGTCCGCGTCCTGAGCGACCGAGAGGGCAGGGTCGTGGATTGGCAACCTCGCCCACGGCGGGGCGGTCTGATCAGCCGTTGGTCAGGAGAGGGGAACCCCGACGACTCGGTGGGACCGAACCACGGCCTTCTGTACGGGCCGGTGGGCTTCGGTCCCGGCGTCGCGGGCTCCGCCTTCTCCTTCGATGGAACCGACGGGTGGGTCTGGGCACCCGGGGAGGGGTTCAACCACATCCAGAAGGGCCTCACGGTCTCGGGATGGGTGAAACTGAACGACCTCCCCGATCGGACTCAGCGGTTCGTGACGCTGTCCAGCGAGAAGTTCGTGATCCGGCACGACGGCCTGGCCAGCCCGGGGCAGCTCCACGTCTACGCCCGCCTCGCAGGTGAACTCCGGCACATCCGCGTGGACCGGGCCCTCCGGGCCGGGTGCTTCCACCACTTTGCGGGGACCTACGACGGTTCGACGCTTCGAGCCTTCCTCGACGGCGAGGAGGTGGGCGCCCTCGCGACGTGGGGAAACCTGTCGGGACTGGGCGCGTGGCATGGGCTCGCCCTGAGCGCTCCTGCCGGGGAGACCCTGGATGGTCTCCTGGATGAGATCGAAGTCCATGACCGGGTCCTGAACCCCGGGGAGATCCGTGCACACTTCCGGGCCATGCGCGGCCCGAAGTGTGGCGCGCCCGGCGGTTGAGGACGCGGAATGAACGAAATCGGGCGGCGGGGGCCACCGACTCGCAGGAGCGGTTCAGTCGGCCCCCGCCGCCCCCTCCTCCCCGCCCCCCCTACCGCCCCGGTGGCCGCAC
>JBJHCB010000412.1:0-2255 GCA_050485805.1 Gemmatimonadota bacterium
CGTTGGTGGGTGGTGGGCGCCGGGGTCCTCCGCGGGCGCTGCGGCCCACCGCCGGCAACACGGGGTCCCCCGGCGCCCCCGGGCATGTTCCGGGGAGGTCCGCGACTCGGGGTCACCCCCCAGCATCCGCGCGATCTCCCGGACCCGCTCGTCCCCTTCCAGGATCACGAGGCGGGTGGTGGCCACCCCCCGGTCCTCTCCCTTCTCCACCCGGAGATGCCGTCCGGCCCGGGACGCCACCTGGGGGAGGTGGGTGATGACCACCACCTGGTGGTGCCCCGCCACCTCCTCGAGCTTCCCCCCCACCGCCACCGCCACGGCCCCCCCGATGCCGGCGTCCACCTCGTCGAAGATGAGGGTGGGGACCCGATCCATCCGGACCAGGATGGACTTGAGGGCCAGCATCACCCGGGAGAGCTCCCCGCCGGAGGCGATCCGGGCCAGGGCCCGGGGCTCGAACCCCGGGTTGAGGGAGGCCTGGAACTCCACCCGCTCCCCTCCATGGGGTCCCGGCTCCGGCAGGGGATCCAGGTGGACCCGGAAGGTGGCCCCCTTGATCCCCAGCTCCGGGAGTAGCGCCTCCACCTCGCGCCCCAGGCGAGCACCGGCCTCCTCCCGGAGCCCCCGGAGGGCCCCGGCCTCCTCCGCGATGCCGGACTCCAGGGCCCCGATCTCCCGGTCCAGCTCCTCCAGGGTCACCGAGGATCGGTCCAGCTCCTCCAGCTCCCCGGCGAGGCGGTCCCGGGTGGCCAGGACGTCCTCGAGCTCGGGACCGTACTTCCGCTTCAGGCGGAAGAGGAGGTCCAGCCGGCGCCGCAGCTCCTCCGCCCTGCGGGGATCCACCTCCACCCCCCCGGCGTACCCCCCCGCCCCCCGCCCTGCCTCCACCGCCTGGTGGTAGAGGGAGTCGAGCTGGTGGTGGAGCTCCCGGAGGGCGGGGTCGAGGCGCGCCAGGCGCCGCATCCGGTCCCGGGCCTCCGCCAGCACCTCCGATACGGCCCCCTCACCGGCGTACAGGGCCTGGTGCACCGCCTCCGCCTCCCGCACCAGCTCCTCGGCATGGTCCAGGCGCCGGAGCTCCTCCTCCACCTCCCGGTCCTCGCCGGGTCGCGGGGAGCCCTCCCGGATCTCCTGGAGCTGGAAGCGGAGGAAGTCGGAACGGGCGGCCAACTCCCGTCCCCGACCCTCCCGGGCCTCCCGGTCGGACCTGAGGGCGGTGAGGCGGGCATGGAGGCGGGCCACCTCCCGGACCCGCGGCTCGCCTCCGCCGAAGGCGTCCAGGATCCCCCGCTGCTCTCCGCCGTCCAGAAGGGTCTGGTGCTCGTGTTGACCGTGGAGGTCCACCAGGGCCCGCCCCAGCGCCCCCACGGCGCCGGCGGTGGCGGGGGAGCCGTTGATCCAGGCCCGGTTCCGTCCCTCGGCCTGCACCTCCCGCCGCAGAAGGAGGAGCTCCCCCTCGTCCGGCAGCCCCTGCTCGCGAAGCAGCTCCCTGAGCTCCGGGCGGGAGGAGAGGTCGAACACCGCTTCCACCAGGGCCCGCTCCGCCCCTGCGCGCACCGATTCGCTGGAGGCACGGTCCCCCAGGAGGAGGGAGAGGGCCCCCACGATGATGGATTTCCCCGCCCCGGTCTCCCCGGTGAGGACGTTCAGCCCCGGGCCCAGCTCCAGGGAGAGATCCTGGATGACGGCGAAGTCGCGGATGCGGAGTTCGAGCAGCATGGCCCACCACGATAAGGGGCGGAGAAAGGGCGCCTCAATGGGCCCCGGGGGCGACCCTTCCCAGGTCCGCCGGGGGGGCTCAGATGGCCCAGTTCAGCTTGCGCCGGAGGGTCTGGAAGAAGGTCTGCCCCGGGAAGCGCACCAGGGAGACGGGGACCCGGCCCTTCCGGACCAGGATCCGGTCCTCCGGCCCCAGGGCGGTGGCCACCTGCCCGTCCTCCGTCACCGCCAGCCCTTCCATCCGGTCCACCCCCCGGACGGTGAGACGGCACCCGGCGGGAAGGACCAGGGGGCGCATGGCCAGGGTGTGGGCGGAGATGGGGCAGACCACGAGACACTGGGTCCCGGGCGCCACCACCGGTCCTCCGGCCGAAAGGGAGTAGGCGGTGGAGCCGGTGGGGGTGGCGACGACGAGTCCGTCCCCGGAGAAGGAGCCGATCTCGTCCAGGTCGTCGTCCTCCCCCACGAAGAGGTCCAGGCGGACCACCCGGGCCACCCCCTCCTTGTGCACCACCAGGTCGTTCAGGGCCCAGAGG
>JBJHCB010000413.1:0-2243 GCA_050485805.1 Gemmatimonadota bacterium
GAGTTCGACCGTGTGGAGGGCCAGAAGGGCCCCGCCGCGGAGAACGTGGTGCAGCTCTGAGAAGAGCGAGCTCCCACGTCCCGTCTCTGACGGGGCGCGGACGAACGGCCCCCCCGGCATCGCCGGGGGGGCCGTTTTGCGTGGGGGGCTCCGTGGATGGGCCGGGGGAAGCTCCGCTCGGGCGCCCGGCGCCCCGCACGGCCCCGCGCCACGACCCCCGCCCGCCCCTCCCTCCGCGCCCCCCGCCCCGGCTCAGGCCAGGGGCTCGAAGATCCCCGTGTCCCGGTTCTTCCGCACGTCATCCCAGTCGAAGATCCGCCCGTTCATGACCACATGGACCCCCGGGGGGAGGACCTGCACCGCCGTGAGGGCGCCCCCCAGGTTGAAGAGCCCGTCGGAGCTTCCGAAAGCGATGGGGATCATGGCTCCCGTGAGCACGATGGTCTTTCCCTCCACCTCCCGGGCCAGGACCCGGGCCGTGTCCACCATGGTGTCCGTCCCGTGGGTGATGACGATGTGCCGCTCCGGGACCTCCCGGCAGTTCCGGGCAATGAGGTCCCGGTCCACGTCCGTCATCTCCAGGGAATCCACCATCATGAGGGTCCGGATCTCCACCTCCAGGCGGCAGCGCCCCATGCGGAGCATCTCCGGCAGGTGCGTGTCCTGGAAGTAGAGCCGGCCCCGGATCTCGTCGTAGGCCTTGTCGAAGGTGCCGCCCGTCACGAAGACGCGGACGCCGGAGGGGGATGCGGTCATGGGGGGCCATGGGGGTCGGAGGGGGCGGGGGGGGGGGGCGGGGGCGGGGCGCGGGGGGGGGGGGGGGGGCCGGGCGGGGGGGGGGCCGGCCCCAGGCACCGCTGACGCGGGGGGGCGACGGGGACCACCTGGGGGACCTCCCCCCAGCGGAGGGGACGGGGGGGAGGCCCCGGGTCCACGCCGACCCCCGCCGCCACCGCCCGGCTCGCCTCGGGGAGGGACATGTCCTCCGTCTGGGCCAGGATCCGCTGGAAGAGGAGCTCGTCGCCGGAGTGGAGGAAGCGGAGGTGACGTCGGGCCAGGGCCGCCATGTGGAAGTGGGAGGAGCGGAAGGCCAGTCCGTCGAGGCCCGTCTCCCGGCAGAGGGTCACGAGCCAGGCCACCACGTCGGAGAGGACCCCCAGGCCGGGGTGGGCCTGTCCCGGGAGTGGGGGGCGGACCCCGGGAAAGCCGGCACGGGGATCCTGGAGGAGGAGCCACTCCACCCCCAGGAGTGCGAAACCGGGAAGGGCATCCAGCTCCTCGTCCACCCGGAGCTCCATGAGGAGGTCGTCGGAGCCCGGCGAGCCGAAGAGGCGGACCGTGGGACCCAGCCCCGAGGAGGGGAGGAGCTCCACCCGGGGCTCCGGATACCCCCGGGCCCGCGCCTGCTCCAGGATGCCGAAGCGGGTCATCCCCTCCTCCACCTCCCGGGGGGAGATCCGACCCAGGAGGAGGCGCTCGGGTACCGGCGGGCCCGCCCCCGCCGCGGCCAGGTCGCCAGGGGAAAGGCGGAAGAGGTCGGTGTCGGCCCTCCGGTCCCGGACCCGGGGGGTCTCCCTCTCCTGGCCGGTCCCCTCCATCCATCGCACCCGCTGGAGGGAGACGGTGAGGTCGTCGGGGAGCTCCACGGGCCGCCCCGCCAGGAGCCAGCCGGCGAATCGGGCAGGGGGGCGCCAGGCCGAGGGGCCATAGCCCCCACCCAGGACGATGGCCAGGGGATGGCGGCGTCCTCCCCCGGGGGCCATCTCCCGAAGGAGGTCCACCACGAAGCGATCCCGCTCCAGGATGTGCCCCTCGCCGAGGCGGGCATCCCCATAGGGATCGTCCCGGGCCACGTCGCCGCCCGCCACGTAGAAGGTGAGGCCGGGGCGATGGGAGGCCACCACCGGGGGGAGCTCCCGTCGAAGGAGCTCCAGGTACCGGCCTCCTTCCACCCCCGGGCCCACGGCCAGACGGGTGTCGGCCACGGCGGTTCGGTCGTCCCAGTCCCGGTTGTGGATGGAGAAGGTGTGGACGCTGGGGTCCTCGGCGAAGATGGCCCGGGTCCCATCTCCGTCATGGATGTCCAGGTCCACCACCAGGATGGGCTCCTGGAACCCCCGGGACCGGAGATGGGCGATGGCCACGGCCACGTCGTTCAGGAGGCAGAGGGCGCCCCCCCGGTCCGGACCGGCGTGATGGAGCCCTCCCCCCAGGTGGAAGGCGGGCCCCCGGCGCTCCAGGGC
>JBJHCB010000414.1:0-2231 GCA_050485805.1 Gemmatimonadota bacterium
CCTCCGGCATCCCCCACCCCGGAGCCCGGCTACAGGGAGCTTGATCCCCGGAGGTCGCGGGCCCAGCTTCCCCCATCGGTCCCCCCGGGCCCCTCCGCGCCCACCGTCCCCCCCGGGACGGGCGGGCACCCCCTCCTCCCCACCCCTCCCCTCCGTGATCAAGACGCTGGGCGCCCAGCTCGCCGTGTTCCTCCAGGAAACGGAGATGCGCCGGAACGTCGGCCCCCTCCTCCGCTTCACGGCCTTCGTGGTGGGGGTCATGGTCCTGTATACCGTCCTCTTCCACCTCATCATGGTCCGGGTGGAGGGGCAGGACCACTCCTGGCTCAGCGGCTTCTACTGGACCGTCGTGACCATGAGCACCCTGGGCTTCGGCGACATCACCTTCCACACCGACCTGGGCCGGGCCTTCAGTGTCTTCGTGCTCCTGTCCGGGGTGGTGCTCCTCCTCATCATCCTCCCGTACATCTTCCTCACCTACGTGGCCGGACCCTGGCTGGAGGCCCGGGTGCGAAGCACCGCCCCCCGGGAGATCCCGGCGGAGATGACCGACCACGTCCTCATCTGCGCGTGGGATGACCTGGGTCCCGGATTGACCGCCCGGTTCCGGGCCCACGAGATCCCCTACGTGGTCCTGGAACCGGAGCGGGAGAAGGCGGCGCAGCTCTCCCGGGAGGGGATCTCGGTCATGGTGGGAGAGGTGGACTCCCAGGAGACCTATCTCCGGGCGGGAGCGCAGCGGGCCCGGCTCGTGGTGGCGAACCTGGACGACCGCACGAACACGAACATCATCCTCACCGCACGGGAGGTGGCCCCGGAGGTCCCCATCGCCGCCGTGGCGTCCTCGGAGGACGCCACGGACATCCTGGAGTTGGCGGGGGCCACCCGCGTCCTCCCCCTGCGACGGCAGCTGGGCGACCAGCTCGCGGCCCGGATCAATGCGGGCCACGCGGAGACCCACGTCATCGGGGAGTTCGGGGACCTGGTCATCGCCGAGTTCCCGGTCCAGAACACGCCCCTGGCGGGGAAGACCGTGCGGGAGACCCGGCTCAGGGAGACCATGGGGCTCACGGTGGTGGGGGTGTGGGAGCAGGGGGAACTGCACCCGGTCCACCCGGAGCGCACGCTCACCGAGCACGCCCTCCCGGTGGTGGTGGGGACGCGAGAGGAGATGAAGGAGCTCGATGAGCTGCTCTACATCTACGACACGAACTGGAACCCGGTCATCGTCATCGGGGGGGGAAAGGTGGGGCGGTCGGCCACCCGGGCGCTCAAGCGCAAAGGGGTGCCTGTCCATCTGCTGGAGAAGCAGGAGTGGCTCGCCAAGCGGTGGGAGCACCTGCCGGACCGGATGATCGTGGGGGATGCCGCCAACCTGGAGACGCTGGAGGAAGCGGGGATCCGGGAAACCCCCGCCGTCCTCCTCACCACCAACGATGACGCCACGAACGTCTACCTGGCGGTCTATTGCCGGAAGCTGAACCCGGACCTCCGGATCGTGAGCCGGGTGACCCACGAGCGGAACGTGGAGTCCATCCGGAGGGCCGGAGCCGACCTGGTGCTGAGCTACGCCTCGCTGGGGGTCCAGACCATCAGCTCCATCGCCCGGAACCGTCCCCTGGTCCTGCTGGGTGAGGGGGTCGAGCTCCTGGAGGAGACGGTCCCTCCATCGCTGGCGGGGAAGTCCCTGACGGAGAGCCAGATCGGCGCCCGCACCGGTCTCACGGTGGTGGCCATCGACGACGGGTCCAGCTTCCTCGTGAACCCCCGCGCCGACGCCGTCCTGCCCCTGAAGGCCCGCCTCTTCCTCATCGGGACCACCGAGGGGCTCGGCCTCTTCCACCGGCTCTTCGACGCGTGACGGACGCCCCGCCGGGGCGGCCTACCGTCCCGGCCCTCCTCCTCGTCACCCTGGCCGTCCTCTTCTGGGCAGGGAACGCCCTTCTGGGCCGAGCGCTCCACGAGACCGTCCCACCGGTGGCCCTGGCCTTCTGGCGCTGGGCGGGGGCGGCTCTCCTCCTCCTCCCCTTCGCGTGGCGCCCCCTCCTCCGGGAGCGGGCCCCCCTCCTGGCCGGATGGCCCGTTGTCCTGGCCCTCTCCGTCCTGGGGGTGAGTCTCTTCAATACCCTCCTGTACCACGCCGCCCACACCACCACGGCCACGAACATCGCCCTCATGCAGACGGCCATGCCGGCGGCCATCGTGGCCCTGGACCTCGTCCTCTTCCGGAA
>JBJHCB010000415.1:0-2230 GCA_050485805.1 Gemmatimonadota bacterium
GCCCGGGCTTCCTCCGGCGAGGCCTCCACCGTGGCCGCCGCGCGTCGGGAATGCTCGGTGACGTAGTCCACGGCCGGAAGGAGCTGGATCCCCGCCGCCCCCGCTCCCAGGACGGAGAAGGCGAGAAAGACCCCGAAGCCCCGCGCGGCCACGGGCCAGCCCCGGGTGCGCCCCACCTCCACGGCCCGGAACGCCATGTAGGCGCCCATTCCGCCGAAGAGGAAGTACGCCATCTGGAAGTGGGTGCTGACCAGGGTCACCGCCACCGTCAGGCCCAGGAGGGCCGGCGGAAGGAGGTCCCGCCGGCGCCAGCTCCACTCCCCCATCCAGAAGAGGAGGGGGGCCATGGCCGTGACAAAGATCTTCCCGTCGTGCCCCGGATAGACCAGGGTCACGAACCAGGGGGCCAGGAGGAAGATGACACCGCCCACGGTGGCTCCGCCCCGGCTCACCCCCAGGGCCCTGAGCCAACCATACATGAAGAGGCCGGCCAGGAAGACGTGGAGGATGAGCTTCCAGCCCAGGGCGCGGTAGGGCTCGGTGAGGAGGAGGAGGGCCACCGAGAGGGGGTGGAGGGAGTCTCCCCCGGCCAGGGATTCCAGGAAGGGCGTTCCCCCCAGGATGTAGGGGTTCCAGGCCGGGAAGCCCGTGCTCCGGAGGGAATCGGCCAGGAAGAGGCGGGCGGTGTAGCCCAGGGCCAGGGTGTCCGAACCGAAGAGCATCTCCCGGGAGAAGAGGAACTCCCGGAAGAGGACCACGGTGAGGAGGCCGAAGACCAGCGGGGGGACCCATCCCGGGAGGCGGTCCAGCCCCGCCTGCGGGTCTCCTCCGGGTCCCCTCCCCAGGCCCTGGGGTTCGGTGCGTCCGCCCCTTCCCCTCCGCCCCCGTCTCCTTCGCTCCGATCCGGTCATGGCATCGTCCTTTCCATTCCGCGAGGGGCGGGCACGGCCCGGCCCTGCACCAGCGCTTCGTAGATCTCCTGATGTCGGTCCACCAGTCGGTCGTTGCTCCAGTGGCGGACCACCCGTTCCCGGGCCCGGGCTCCCACGGCCTCCAGGTCCGGGCGCCGGAGCAGCTCCACCACGGCCCGACCCAGGGCCTCGGGGTCCTCCGGGGGCACGAGGGCGCCCACCGAGTCGTCCACGATCTCAGGCAGTCCTCCCACCCGGGTGGCCACCACCGGTCGCCCACAGGCCATGGCCTCCAGCGCGGCCACCGACGTGGCCTCCATGAGCGAAGGGAAGAGGGCCACCTGCCCCGAGGCCAGGAGGCCGGGCATCTCCCCGTGGGGGCGACTCCCCAGGAAGTGCACCCGCTCCGTCACCCCCAGCTCCCGGGCCAGCGCTTCCATCCTGGGGCGCTCCGGGCCGTCGCCCACCACCAGGAGCCGGGCCTCCGGGATCCCCGCCAGGATGTGGGGGAGGGCCCGTACGGCGAAGGTTACGCCATTCTTGTGGAAAAGCCGTCGGGGCAGGAGGATGGATGAACTGACCTCATGCTCTTTCAGGATGGGTTCGACGGGTCGGAACCGGTGGGTGTCCACACCGTTGGTGAGGGCCTCCACCCGGGTCCCGGGGGCGAGCTCCTCCCCCACCCGGGCGATCTCGGAGGAGGCGGCCAGGACATGGTCGGGCCAGGCCACCAGTCGTCCCAGCAGGGGGCGCCAGGCCGGCTTGCGGGCCCGGACCAGGAAGTGGGAGGTGTGGAGGGTGGCCACCAGGGGGCGGTGGGCGGCGTGGGCGGAGATGCCGCACGGGGGGATGGAGGCGAAGGCCTGGGCGTGGACGACGTCGGCCCATTCGGCCCACGCCCGGGTCCGGGGAAGGGATCCGAGGCTGTGGAGCATCCAGCCCAGGGGATTCCGCATGGGGAACCAGCTGCGGTGGACCTCCACCCCCTCCATCTCCTCGTCCCGGGGGGTCCCCGGGAGGGAGAGGGAGGTGACCACCCGCACCTCGTGTCCCCGCTGGACGAGGCCTCGGGCCAGCTGATGGACGTGGCTCTCCAGCCCCCCCACCTCGGGGGGGTAGTAGATGCAGTGGAGGAGGATCCTCATGGGCCGGCCTCCGGGGTGTCTGCCACCAGGAACGCCGCCACCGCCGCCGCGATCCGCTCCCCGGCCCGCCCGTCCCCGTAGGGGTTGTCCCGACGGCGCCGCTCCCGCTGGGTCGGAGCCTCCTGCAGGAGGGCCGAGGCCGCGGTCAGGATCCGCGCTCCGTCGGTGCCCACC
>JBJHCB010000416.1:0-2223 GCA_050485805.1 Gemmatimonadota bacterium
GACCGAGGGAGGGGTCCTGGACCCCCTGGGGCTCCACCGGCTGGCCCGCCTCCTGGAGGCGTCCAGGGAGCTGGGATCCTTCCTGGATCGGGTGACCCGGGAGGAGCCGGACGAGGAGGAGGCGGCGGTGCCCTCCCCCGTCCATCCCCTGACGGAGCTCCGGGACCGGCTTCCCCACCTTCCGTCGGAGGAGGGGCGCCTCCGGGAGGTGGTGGACGGCGAAGCCCGGATCCGGGATGGGGCGAGCCCCACCCTCCGGGGGATCCGACGCCGCCTCTCCCAGGCCCGGAGCCGCATCGTGGCCCGGCTGGAAGCCTACCTGGGGGGGCTCCCGGAGCGGATCCGCGTCCCCGACGCCTCCGTCTCCGTTCGGGAGGGACGGTACGTGGTCCCCATCCGGCGGGAGGGGCGGTCCGAGGTGGGTGGGGCCGTCCTGGGGGAGTCGGGCACGGGGGCCACCCTCTTCGTGGAACCCCCCCTGGCGGCCCATCTCATGAACCACCTCCTGGAGCTGGAACGGGAGGAGGAGGTGGAGATCCAGCGCATCCTCCGGGAGGTCTCGGGCCGCCTCCGGCCCCACCGACCCCAACTCGCCACCGGTCTGGAGGCCCTGGTGGCCTTCGACACCCTGTGGGCCCGGGGCCTCACCGCCCGGGCCTGGGGGGCGGCGCTTCCGGAGCTCCTGGACGCCGGGACGGACGAGATCCGGGTGGTGGGAGGGCGTCACCCCCTCCTGGTGGAGCAGGGAGCGGGGCCGGTGATCCCCTTCGACCTGGAGCTGGACCCCGGGGAGCGGGCGGTGGTCATCTCGGGCCCCAACACGGGGGGGAAGACGGTCCTCCTGAAAGCCGTGGGGCTGGTGGTGCTCCTGGCCCAGGCCGGGATCCTCCCCCCGGTGGCGCCGGGGACCCGGATTCCGGTCATGCGCCGCGTCCTGGCCGACATCGGCGACGAGCAGTCCATCGCCGAGTCCCTCTCCACCTTCTCCGCCCACCTCTCCAACGCCCGGGAGATCGTGGAGGAGGCCGGTCCGGGGACCCTGGTCCTGGTGGACGAGATGGGGACGGGCACAGACCCCGCCGAGGGCGCGGCGCTGGCCCGGGCCATCCTGGAGACCCTGGTCCGGAAGGGGGCCCGGGCCCTGGTCACCTCCCACCTGGGCGCCCTGAAGCGCCTGGACGCGGAGGGGAGCGGAATCGTGAACGCCTCCCTCCTCTTCGACCCCGCCAGGATCGAGCCCACCTACCGCTTCCAGAAGGGGCGGCCGGGGCGGAGCTACGGGCTGGCCATCGCCCGGCGCCTGGGGTTTCCGGGGGATGTCCTGGACCGGGCCGAGGCGCTGGTGGACTCCGGGGAGCTGGACGTGGAGCGGCTCCTGGAGACCCTGGAGGAGAAGGAGCGGGAGCTGACCCGGGCCCTGGAGGAGGGGAGCCGGGCCCGGGAGGAGGCCACCCGCATCCGGGACGAGCTCCGGGAGCGGGTCCGGGCGCTGGAGGAGCGGGAGCGCACGGCGGAGGCCCGGGCCCGGGAGGAGGCGCGCCGGCTGCTCCTGGAGGCCCGGACCGAGGTGGAGACGGCCATCCGGGAGCTCCGGGAGGCCGACCCCGGGGCCCGGGAGGAAGCGGAGCGAGAGGCCCGGAAGCGGGTGGAGGAGGCCGCCCGTCACCAGGCGGAGCAGGCCCCCCGGATCTCCCGTCGCCCCTCCGGGGACGCCGGGGGCCGCCGGGAGGGAAGGGGGCCCCCCGCCGTGGGGGATCGGGTCCGCCTCCGGGAGGGCGGGGCCTCGGGCGTGGTGCTGGAGAGCGAGGGGGGGCGCGTCACCGTGGAGGTGGGAGGCCTCCGTCTCCGGATTCCCGTCCAGGAGGTGGAGGGGATGGGGAAGGAAAAGTCCCGACCCGCGAACGGGAGTGCGCTCCGTCCCGGGGGTGCCGTCCGCGTCCCCGAGGTGGAGGCTCGTCCCGAGGTGGACCTGCGGGGGTTCCGGGTGGAGGAGGTGGAGCTGGAGCTGGGCCGGGCCCTGGACGGAGCCCTCCTGGCCGGGCTCCAGGAACTCCGCGTCAGCCACGGGAAGGGTCCGGGGGCGGTGAAGGCCAGGGTCCGGGAGCTCCTGGACCGGGACGGCCGGGTGCGGCAGGCCCGACCCGGTCTCCCCGGGGAAGGGGGCGGCGGCGTCACCGTCGCCGTCCTGGGTTGATCCCATGACCAGGGAGTCGGTCCGGTGAT
>JBJHCB010000417.1:0-2208 GCA_050485805.1 Gemmatimonadota bacterium
GTCCCGAAGACCCCGAAGGCATGGAAGGTCTTCAGGTCGGCCTGGATGCCCGCGCCGCCCCCGGAGTCGCTTCCGGCGATGGTCAGGGCCACGGGGAGGGAGGGAGGGGACATGGAGCCAGGAGGGGATGAGGGGCGATGCGGGGCCGGGGTCGGGCAGCCCCTGGCGATGGGGTGGACGTGGGGAAAGATAGGGCCTTGCCTTCGGCAGGGGAGTCGAGGGGCCCTCCGAAGGGGGGCCCTCCGAAGGGGTGCCGGGTGTCCCTGAGCGCGGCGCGGGAGCGGCTGCTGGGTCGCCTCCGCACCCGGAAGGGGCGGCCCCGGGAGGGCCTGGTCCTGGTGGAGGGTCCCCGGGCCGTGGCCACCGCCCTGGAGGCGGGCGCCGCCTTCCGCTTCGCAGTGACGGCCGCCGGAGGAACGGACCGGGGTGCATGGGCGGGGATGCTCGTGGATGCAGGGGTGGAGGTGGTGGAGGTGGCTCCGGAGCTGCTGGATGGGCTGGCCGACACCGAGTCCCCCCAGGGCGTCCTGGCCGTGGTGGAGGAACCTGGGGCGAGCCTTCCCTCCCCGCCCCCCACTCCCCTCCGGATCCTTCTCCTGGACGCGATCCAGGACCCCGGGAACGCGGGCACCCTGGTGCGGTCCGCGGTGGCCCTCGGGGCCCACGCCGTGGTGGCCCTGGACGGGACGGTGGACCCGTGGAACCCCAAGGCCGTCCGGGCTTCGGCCGGAGAGATCTTCCGGCTCCCCATCCTCCGGTGGACGGAGGGTGAGCTCCTGGCCTACCTCCAGCGGGAGGCCATCGCCCTCGTGGTGGCCGACGCCGGCGGGGAGGATGTCCGGGAGCTTCCCCCCGCCGTCCGGTGGGCCCCGGCGGGGTGGGCGCTGGCCGTGGGGAACGAGGGCGCGGGACCCCGACCGGCCCTCCGGGCCGCGGCGCGGCGCATCGTGGCCCTCCCCCTGGCTTCCGGGGCAGAGTCCCTGAACGCCGCAGTGGCCGGCGCTCTCCTCCTCTGGGCCCTCGGGCCGGCCCAGGATCCCCCTTCCCCCGCCCCGCACGGGACCCCCACATGATCCTGGAACCCTGGGTGTTGGCGGCGGTGGCCGGGCTCTTCGGCCTCGCCATCGGATCCTTCCTGAACGTCTGCTCGCTTCGCTGGCCGGTGGACGAGTCGGTGGTCTCCCCCCCCTCCCGGTGCCCCGGGTGCGCCACCCCCATCCGCTGGCGGGACAACCTTCCCGTGCTGGGATGGATCCTCCTGGGGGGGAAGTGCCGGAGCTGCGGGGCCTCCATCTCCCCCCAGTACCCCCTGACGGAGCTGGCCACCGGGGTGATCTGGGCGGGGATGGTCCTTCTCCACGGGATGGAGCCCGAGGCCCTCCGGGGCGCCCTCCTCCTCACCCTCCTCCTGGGGATCGCCCTCAGCGACGCCCGCTTCTACATCATCCCCGACCAGTTCTCCGTGGGGGGCGCCGTCCTGGGCTTCGGGCTGGCCTTCCTCCCCGGGGGGATCGACTGGGTCCAGTCCCTGGCCGGGGCGGCCACCGGGTTCTTCCTCCTCTGGTTCGTGGCCTGGGCCGGAGAGAAGGTCTTCCGGAAGGAGGCCATGGGGGGAGGGGACATCAAGATGATGGCCATGGTGGGGGCCTTCCTGGGGATCCCGGGGGTGTTTCTCACCCTCTTCCTGGGGTCCTTCCTGGGGGCGGTGATCTTCGGGCCCATCTCCATGCGCACGGGGAAACTGGTCCCCTTCGGCATCTTCCTGGCCGTGGGGGCCGCGGCCACCTACCTTGCGGGCGGCGCGCTGGTGGAGTGGTACATGGCGTGGGCCTTCGGACCCCGATGAGGGGGACCCCTCACCCAGGCCCCCCGAAGTTGTAGACGAAGTTCAGGACCGGTAGCCATCCCGAGGTGATTCCGGTGACGGTTCCGATCCCGAAGTCCACCGAGAGGCGCTCCCCGAACAGGCGGATCCCGCCGGAGAAGACGCCCCCGAACTCCCCGGGCAGGACGTAGTTCTCCGTGAGGAGCTTCACGTTCCGGCCCACCCGGAACTCCCCGCCCAGGAGGACCACCGGGTCGTTGGAGACCCGGGCCTCACCCCCGCCCAGGGCGAACCCCCACCCTGCCCCCGCGGAGAGGGAGTGGTCCGGGGTCCCGAAGGTCCCCACGCCGTAGAGGAGTCCGACGGACCCCTCGCCCACCGCC